>DATAJI010000104.1:0-5146 GCA_036262195.1 Solirubrobacteraceae bacterium | reverse complement strand
GCCTTCTTCCCCCACGCGGCGTTGCTGCGTCACGCTTTCGCGCATTGCGCAAGATTCCCTACTGCTGCCTCCCGTAGGAGTCTGGGCCGTGTCTCAGTCCCAGTGTGGCTGATCGTCCTCTCAGACCAGCTACCCATCGTTGCCTTGGTAGGCCATTACCCCACCAACTAGCTAATGGGCCGCGGGCCCATCCCGATGCGGAGGCCGAAGCTTCCTTTCCTCGTGATCATCACGACCACGAGCACATTTGGTATTAGCCCGAGTTTCCTCGGGTTGTCCCAATCATCGGGGCAGGTAACCCACGTGTTACTCACCCGTTCGCGGCTTTGCCCCAGGATAAATCCTGGTTCGTCGCTCCACTTGCATGTATGAGGCACGCCGCCAGCGTTCGTCCTGAGCCAGGATCAAACTCTCCGTGAAGAGAGTTGCCATGGTGGTATGAGGCCTATACACATGGGCCTCGACCATGACGGGGTTACTGCTAATTCTTGACTCTGTCCCCGGTCGTCGCGCCAACAGGCGCGTCCGACCGTGGGTCGAACCTGGACGCACACCAGATCGGCCGAAGCCGGTCTCGGTGCGCATGCTGTTGAGTTTTCAAATACCGGACTGCCCCGGCCCCGGGATCTTCCGGGGCGCTGGCCGAATGCGGGCACGCTTAGACGGGCCCGCGGGACGGACGCGAAACTATAGCAAGGTATGCGAGATCAACCTCAGCGCTGCACGCGTAAACGCCTGAATTGGCGGCGTCCGATGCGCAGGACCCGGCCGTCGAGCTGATCGGGGTTGAGGTCGAGTTCCTCGATCGGCTGCTCGTCGAGGTGGACAGCGCCGGCGCTCAGCAATCGCCTCGCTTCGGAGCGCGACACGTCGAACGCCTCTGCAATCACGGCCGGGAGGTGCACCTTCCCCGTGCTGGGCGTGACCGTTAGCTCCGCTACGTCCTGTGGCTCGCTGTGATTGACGAACACGCGGTCCCAGTCAGCCTCGGCGGCTTCGGCCATCTCCGGCGTGTGGAAGCGCTCGACGAGCTCGCGGGCTAGGAGGCGTTTTGCATCGCGCGGGGAGAGGTCGGCCGGCGGATCGCGGTAGAGCAGCAGCTCAAAGTACGACGGCAGCAGGGCATCCGGGACGCTCATCGTGCGACCGTAGATCTCGCCGGGCGGGTCGACGACGCCGATCTGGTTGCCGAGCGATTTAGACATCTTCTCCCTGCCATCGGTGCCGATCAGGAGCGGCATCGTCAGCACCGCCTGGGGCTCCTGGCCGTAGGCTCGCTGGATCTCGCGGCCCAGAAGCAGGTTGAATGTCTGATCGGTACCGCCCAGCTCGAGATCCGAGCGGACGGCAACCGAGTCGTAGCCCTGCATCAGCGGGTAGAGAAGCTCGAGGACCGAGATCGGCGCACCACTGGCCCGGCGGCGGGCAAAATCGTCACGTTCGAGAAGCTGACCGACCGTCGTCGTGCGCACCAAGGCCAGAAGCGACGCCATGTCCATATCGAGCCATTCGCTATTACGGCGGAGCTCGAGACGCTCCGGGTCCGGGTCAATCACCTTGAACGCCTGCTCCTGATAGGTCGCCGCGTTCTCCTCGATCTGCTCGGCGCTGAGCATCGGCCGCAGCTCCGAGCGCCCAGTGGGATCGCCAATCCGTGCCGTGAAGTCGCCGATGATCAGGACGACTATGTGTCCGGCCTCCTGAAAAGCGCGCAGCTTGCCGAGCACCACGGTGTGCCCGAGATGGATGTCAGGCGCCGTCGGATCGATGCCCAGCTTCACGCGAAGCGGCCGGCCCAGCGCGAGCTTGCGTTCGAGCTCCCCGACCGGAAGCAGGTCGACGGCGCCCTTCGCGAGCTGCTCGGGGTCGCCGGTGGTCACAGGCGGCAATGCTAGACTGCGGCCCTCCTGCGGGGCGCCTTGCCGCCCCGCCTGCCGGCGCAGGTTGTGCGTGATGTGCAGCCCCTGGCGCGCGTCACGCCGTGCAAGCCAACGATGAGCGACGCCGAGCTTCCCAGGCTTCCGAGAATCGCCCCGCCGGAGGACGTCGGCGGAGTTGTCGTGCCGCTCCGCCCGCGCGATCGCAAGTCCCTCGACCAGCGCGAGCGCCGGCGCGCGATGCGCGAGGCGCGCCGGACCCGACCGCCGCGGATCATGCACTGGCGACGTCTCTGGCTGCTCATGATCCCGATCGGAATCCTCGCGATCGTGTCGATGGTCTTCGGATTCGTCGTCGCCGTCGCCTCGCAGCTTCCGTCGCTCAACCACTTCATCATCGCCGCGAACCCACAGAACAGCTTGATCTACGACGACGACGGCCACCGCGTGGCCGTGATGACCGACGACCTCCATCGCGCCTATTACGTGCCACCGAGCGAGATACCGCAGCTGATGAAGCGCGCAATCGTCGCGATCGAGGACAAGCGCTTCTACACCGAGTCGGGGGTCGACGTCAAAGGCCTCGCGCGCGCTTTCTTCGCCGACCTCACCGGCTCTGGGACCAGGCAAGGCGCTTCGACGATCACCGAGCAGCTCGTCAAGGTGATCAACAAGGCAACGTTTCACCGCACCCTCTTCGAGAAGCTGACCGAAGCCGCGCTTGCCTTCCAGCTCAGCCATAAATACACGAAGGACCAGGTCCTCGGCGCGTACCTCAACGACGTCTACTACGGCAACGGCGCATACGGGATTGAAGCTGCCGCACAGACCTACTTCGGCCATGACCCAACGTCGAACCTCTTCGGTTGTGGCTACTCGCCGGGGGATCCGGCGAAGCTCTGCGTGGCGCAGCTGACGCCGGCCGAGGCTGCGCTGCTAGCCGGACTCGTCAACCACCCGCCGACTAGCTGGGACTATTCGGTCCAGGGCCCCGAGCTGCGTCGCAGAAACCTGGTCCTACTCGACATGTACAACCAGGGCTACATTCCGCTGCACGGCTACGGCGGCTACCTCGAGGCGAAAGCCACGCCACTTCCCCAAGCGCAATATGTCATCGCGCCGGGGGACGAGGCCAGCAACCCGGGCTATGGCTATTTCACTAGTTGGGTCGAGCAGCAGATCATCGACGACAAGAAGGAGCTGCCAAGCCCGTACACGGGCGGCTACCGGATTCACACGACGCTCGACGAACCGCTCCAGAACGTGGCTCAAAATGCGGTCAACGCGATCTTGCCAGCCAACCAGGGCCTGCCGGAGGCCTCGGTCGTCGTGATCGACAACAGGACCGGCGGCGTCACGGCGATGGTTGGCGGAGAGAACTACAACAACAAGCAGTTCAACACCGCGACCCAGGCCGAGCGTCAGCCCGGGTCCGCGTGGAAGGTTTTCGAGCTGGCGAAGGCACTCGAGCGGGGCGTGTCGCCAAACCAGGTTTTCCCGTCGAAGGAGTGGAAGTACTGCGGCGGGCCCGGTCCATGCTTCACGATCCACAACGACGAAGGCGGCTACGTGGGCCAACGCACATTGACCGAGGCATTGACCTACTCCGACAACAGCGTGTTCGCTCGCGTAGGGCTCGATTACGACGGTTCAACCCCGCGCGAGTCGCTCAACAACATCGCCGACTACGCGCACGACTTCGGCATCACGACCGACGTTTCGCGCAACCCATCGATGACGATCGGTGGCCTCTACACCGGCGTCACGCCGCTGGACATGGCTCACGCGTACTCGACGATCGCGCGCGGCGGCGCGCTAGCGAGCGGAAGCCTCGCGTCCAATGACTGCGCCGGAGGCAATCCCGTCTCGACTGAGAAGGGCTATGTCGTCTCGCAGACCAACTGGCGCACCGGAACCTGCCCCGGGCCACCTGGGATCAGCGAGGTCACGAACGCCAAGGGCGCCGTCATCGCGCGCGACAACCCATCCGACCACCAGGTGCCCGGCTTCAGCTATTCGCTTGACCTGGAGGAGCAGGCGATGATGCGGACCGTGGTCACGGTGGGCACGGGTAGTGCGGCGTTCATCCCCAACTTCTGGATCGCCGGGAAGACGGGCACGACGTCGAACTACGCGGACGCGTGGTTCGTTGGCTTTACGCAGGCATTGCCCGGCTATCCCAACGGCATCACGGTCGCCGTCTGGGTCGGCTATGACCATCCAAGGTCGATGGCGAAGACCTACGGAGGACAGCCTGTTTACGGCGGCACCTACCCGGCCGTGATCTTCAGGTACTTCGTCGACCACGCGATCTCGATCACCAAGCAGGAAGCCTACGACAGGTCGCATCACCTCTCTGAGGCTCCGCTACTCGTCTCGACCGAAACGGCAATCGCGCCGGTGCCGACGTCTCAGCTTCCGCTCTACGGTGTCGCGACGGGCTCGCCGACCAGCGCCACGAGCACCGCCGGCGGTACGACGTCGACGACACCCGCGAGCACCCCAACTGGGGCGAGCACTCCGGCGACCGGCACCAACACGCCCACGGCTCCAACGGCGCCACCCACGACGGGGGCGGGCGGCGGCGCTGCCGCCCCCTAGCTCGGAGTCTCGCGCGGTCGCGGTCGCGAGACGAAGCGGCTGCCCGCGAGGCTGTAGCGCCAATCGAGATCGATGGCTTTCGTGATGCCGACACGTTGCGAGCGGACCAGGCGAGGCGACGGCGCCCCCTCGCGACGGGGCAGGATCACGACCGGCCCGGTCTCGAGGCTACCGCCGTTGTGTTCCAGGCCGATGCCGAGTGCTTGCGTCAGCTTCCCGGGGCCTGAGCAAAGCTGATCAATCGTGCTGACGCCGCGCCGCTCGCACATCAGCTCGACGCCGTAAAGCGGCTCGAGCGCTCGGATCAGCGCCGCGGCGCCCACGCCCGCAGGCTCAGCTACGGCGTTCAGCATCGCGTGGATGCCGTAGCTGCGGTAGACATAGGCGCGCCCAGGCGGACCGAACAGGGTCGCCGTCCGCGCCGTCAGTCCGACGAACGCGTGGCAGGCTGGCTCGGATTCGTGGTAGGCCTCCGTCTCGACGATGACTCCGGCACAGGCACCATGGCGCACGACACATCCCAACAGCTCGCGGGCGACGGTCAGGACATCGCGCTCGTAGAAGCCGGATTCCACTACGCAGCAGTGGCAGCGCGTGCGGCGCTCAGCTGCTCCGCCACACGCTCGCTTGCAGTTCCCCCCTCCGAGATCTTCGACTCGAGCCAGGAG
>DATAJI010000103.1:0-9426 GCA_036262195.1 Solirubrobacteraceae bacterium | reverse complement strand
GCATGCGGTTCGCCACCTCATCGACGTGAGCACCGCGAAGGGCAAGCCGGAGGCGGTATGAGCCCGGCCAAGGACACCGACAGCGCGCCCGAGCGGATCGGGCTTCACAGCCTCTCGCCGTCCCCGGGGAGCCGCCGTCCGCGCAAGCGCGTTGGCCGCGGCGAGGGCTCGGGCACCGGCAAGACCGCCGGCCGAGGCCAGAAGGGCTACGGCTCGCGCTCCGGCGCCAAGGACCGGGCTCGCTTCGAGGGTGGCCAGATGCCGATCCACATGCGGATGCGCAAGCTGCGCGGTCCGCACAAGAAGCAGTCGATGCCGTTCGAGCCGTTCCGCACCCATACTCAGCCGGTCAACCTGACTGACCTCGAGGCGCGCTTCGATGCCGGGGCGGACGTCACGCTCGACGCGCTCCGCGCCGCCGGCCTCGGCACGCGCAAGAACATCCCCGTCAAGATCCTCGCCACGGGAGAGCTCAGCAAGGGCTTGACCGTCCACGCCCACGCCTTCAGCAAGACGGCGCGTGAGCGCATCGAGGCTGCAGGCGGCAGCTGCGTCCAGATCGACCAGTAACCGGGCCTCGCTCGCCGGACGAGGCGGAGAGATCGTGAGCGCACGCGGCAGACGCTTCATCGGCGCCGTGCGCTGCGGCTCCGCGCCACCGCTTGGCAAACCCTTCCAGCGGAGGCCCGAAGCGGCCGAAGCCCCTTTAGACTGAGTCCCGGATGATCAGCACGATCCTCAGCTCGCTCTCGGTTCCCGAGATCCGCAGGAAGATCGGGTTCACCGCGCTGATGCTCGGGCTTTACCGGCTCGGCGCGCACATCACGGTCCCCGGAGTCAGCTCGAGTGCCGCCAAGAGCTTGTCCAACCAGGCCGGCTCGTCGGGCGGGATCCTGAGCTTCCTCAACCTGTTCTCCGGTGGCGCGCTGTTGCAGGTCGCGGTGTTCGCGCTCGGGATCATGCCCTACATCACGGCCTCGATCATCCTGCAGCTGTTGACCGTCGTCGTGCCGTCGCTGGAGAAGCTCTCGAAGGAGGGCGAGGTCGGGCAGGCGCGCATCACGCAGTACACGCGCTACCTGACAGTCGGGCTCGCGTTCGCCCAGTCGATCGGCTACGTCTTCCTGTTCCGCTCGCTGAGCAGCGCCTCGCAGCCGATCATCCCCGACTTCGACCTGCAGCACATCTTCCTGATCGTGATGTCGATGACTGCCGGCACCGTGCTCGTCATGTGGATGGGCGAGCTGATCACCCAGCGCGGGATCGGCAACGGCATATCGCTGATGATCTTCGCCTCGATCGTCTCGCGCCTGCCGAGCGCGTTCCACACCTGGTTCACCTCCAACAACCAGGTCTTCAAGGTCGTCCTCCCGTTCCTCGTGCTCGCCGTCGTCGCCGCCGTCGTCTTCGTGCAGGAGGGCCAGCGGCGGATCCCGGTGCAGTACGCAAAGCGCGTGATCGGCCGCCGGATGACCTCCGGCGGCCAGACCTACCTGCCGCTTCGCGTCAACATGGCGGGAGTCATCCCGGTGATCTTCGCCGCGTCACTGATGGCGTTCCCCCCGACCGTCGGGCAGCTGCTGCACACGCACTGGTCGCAGCAGATCGCCGACTTCTTCTCGCCGAGCGGCTGGCACTACATCCTCGGCGAGGCGCTCCTGATCATCGTCTTCACCTACTTCTACACGGCCGTGACGTTCAACCCCGTCGACCAGGCCGACAACCTGAAGAAGTACGGTGGCTTCATTCCGGGAGTCAGACCCGGTCGGCCGACGGCCGAGTTCCTCGATCGCATCCTCGCCCGCTTGACCTTCCCGGGAGCGCTCTATCTCGCCGCGGTAGCGGTCCTGCCGGCGATCGTCTACGCGCGCACCGGCGTGACGTTCAACTTCGGCGGAACCTCGATCATCATCGTCATCGGAGTCGCGCTCGACACGATGAAGCAGCTCGAGGCGCAGTTGATGATGCGCAACTACGAGGGCTTCCTGAAAGCCTAGAGATAGCGCGCTAGGCTTCGCCGTCTCCGCTGACGTTCCGGCGCGTGCCGGCGGCGAAGTGAGACCGCGATGGCTGAACTGAACCTCATCCTGCTCGGACCGCCCGGCGCCGGCAAGGGCACGCAGGCGAACCGTTTGACGGAGGACTTCGGCTTGCCGCACATCGCGACCGGTGACATCCTGCGCGCCGCCGTGGCGACCCAGACCGCCCTCGGCAAAGAGGCCAAGCGTTATATGGACGCCGGCGAGTTGGTCCCCGACAGCGTCATCACCCGCGTGATTCTCGAGCGCGTCGCCGAGGACGATGCCCGCGACGGGTTTCTCCTCGACGGCTTTCCACGCACCGTGGATCAGGCCGACTCACTTGGCGGCGAGATCGAGAAGCTGGGTCGCCGGCTCACCGCCGCACTGTTGATCGAGGTCCCCGACGACGTCGTCGTCAAGCGCATCAGCGGACGGCGGATGAACCCGACCACCGGGCGCATCTACCACGTCGACTTCGATCCGCCCACGCGCGCGGGCCGTGACGACGCCGATGGCAGCGAGCTCGTCCAGCGCGACGACGACAAGGAAGAGACGGTGCGCAAGCGCCTCGCCGTCTACCACGAGCAGACCGAGCCGCTGATCCACTATTACGAGCAGCTCGGGCTGCTGCGACGCTTCGACGGCACCGCCTCGCCGAACGAGGTCCACGCTCACATCCGCGCGACGATCTCCACCTTGAAGCTAGAGGACGAGCTTTGATCATCCGCAAATCGCCGGCGGAGATCGACGCGATCGCCGCCGCCGGCGAGATCCTCGTCCGCACACTTCGGCTGCTCGAGCGCCAGGTGCGTCCCGGCGTCAGCACCGCAGAGCTCGACCAGGCCGCGGAGCGCTACATCCGCTCGCAGGGGGCGGTCCCGACCTTCAAGGGCTACCGCGGGTTCCCCGGCTCGATCTGCGCCTCGCCCAACTCGATGGTCGTGCACGGTATTCCCGGTCCATACCGGCTCGAGCGTGGCGACGTGATATCGCTCGACGTCGGCGTCACGCTCGACGGCTGGGTCGCCGACGCGGCGCGCACCGTACCTGTTGGTCCGGTGAGCGCACTCGCATCGCACCTGCTCGAGGCAACCGAGCGATCGCTGTTCCGCGGCGTCGAGCAGTGCGTCGCCGGCAACCGACTCGGCGACGTCTCGCACGCCATCCAGGCCTCGGCCGAAAACGATGGCTTGGCGGTCGTGCGCTCGCTCGTCGGTCACGGAGTCGGGCGCAACATGCACGAAGATCCGCAGATCCCGAACTTCGGTGACGCCGGAAAGGGGCCGCGCCTGCAGGAGGGGATGGTGCTCGCGATCGAGCCGATGACGACAACCGGAACGATCGACGTGCAATCCGGTGAAGACGGGTGGGCGATCTACTCGGCCGACGGTTCGCTGGCCGCGCACTTCGAGTTCACCGTCGCGATAACTGCCGACGGGCCGCGGATCTTGACCCCGTGGCACCTTGACGACGCGACGGATGGTGAGCTTGCTAGCATTGTGGGTCGCGCTCGGGCCACCTGACCCGGGCTCTTTGTGCGTAATCCGAGGGTGGTAGCGGCGGCCGAAGCGGCGGCCAGAGCCAACTCTCCGGACCAACTCGGAAGGGACTATGAAAGTTCGACCGTCGGTCAAGCCGATGTGCGAGAAGTGCAAGATCGTCCGACGTCACGGCACCGTGCTCGTGATCTGCAAGAACCCGCGCCACAAGCAGCGCCAGGGCTAATCGATGGCGCGCATTTCGGGGGTCAATCTTCCGCTCAACAAGCGTGTCGAGATCGGTCTGACCTACATCTACGGGGTCGGTCGTCCGCAATCGAACAAGCTGCTCGCGCAGCTCGGGATTTCGCCGGACACCTACGTTCGCGATCTCACCGAGGATGAGGTGACACAGCTTCGTGACGCAATCGACCAGGACCTCACCGTCGAAGGCGACCTTCGCCGCGAGATCTCCCAGGACATCAAGCGCCTGACGGAGATCGGGTGCTACAGAGGCATTCGCCACCGCCGCGGGCTACCGGTGCACGGGCAGAACACGAAGACCAACGCGCGTACCCGCAAGGGGCCGAAGCGCATGCAGGTCGCCGGTAAGAAGAAGGCCGGTAAGAAGTAATGCCAGCACCCAGGCGCCCAGCGCGCGGCCGTCGCAAGGTCAAGAAGAACATTCCGATCGGTCAGGCGCACATCAAGACCTCGTTCAACAACACGATCGTTTCGCTGACCGACCAGCAGGGCAACGTGATCGCGTGGGAGTCCGCCGGTGGCGCCGGCTTCAAGGGCTCGCGCAAGTCGACTCCGTTCGCCGCGCAGGTCACCGCCGACGCCGCCGCCCGCAAGGGCATGGAGCAAGGGCTTTCGAAGGTCGAGGTGTTCGTCAAGGGCCCGGGCTCCGGACGCGAGACGGCGATCCGCTCGCTCCAGGCCGCCGGCCTCGAGGTGACCGGCGTCAAGGACGTTACGCCGCAGGCCCACAACGGCTGCCGGCCGCGCAAGCGCCGCCGCGTCTAGGGCGCGTAGAAGGCAATGGCTAGAGACACCTCTCCTCAATGTAAGCAGTGCCGCCGCGAAGGCCAGAAGCTCTTCCTCAAGGGCGAGCGCTGCCTGACCGACAAGTGCGGCGTTGAGCGTCGTTCATATCCGCCGGGCGAGCACGGCCGTGGCCGCCAGAAGCAGAGCGAGTACCGCCTCCAGCTGCGCGAGAAGCAGAAAGCCCGCCGCTATTACGGCCTGCTCGAGCGCCAGTTCCGCAACTACTACGAGAAGGCCTCGCGCCAGCCCGGCGTCACCGGCGAGAACCTCCTGACGTTGCTCGAATGCCGTCTCGACAACGTGCTCGTGCGGCTCGGCTTCGCTGCCTCGCGCCGCCAGGCGCGGCAGCTCGTGCGCCATGGTCACTGGACGGTCAACGGTCGCCGTGTCGATATCCCGAGCTATCAAGTGCGCCCAGGCGACGTAATCGCCGTGAAGGCCGGCACAACCGCGGCGCAGGTGATTCGCGAGGCGACGGAGCTGACCGGTCAGGTCCCGGCCTGGTTGCAGGCCGACCACGATGGGCTAACGGCCAAGGTCCTGCGCAAGCCGGAGCGGCGTGAGGTTGCTGCGCCCGTGCAGGAGCAGCTCATCGTCGAGCACTATTCGAAGTAGCTGCAGCCGACCAAGCTTGCGCGCCGGCGACGATGCCGGCGAGCGTTAGAAACACGACGACGTTAGGACCCCGATGCTTGACTTCCAGATCCCCCGTATCACGAGCGAATCCGGCGATGAGAACCGTGGCACTTTCGTGATCGAGCCCCTCGACCGCGGCTTTGGCTACACGTTCGGCAACTCGTTGCGTCGCGTGCTGCTCTCCTCGTTGGCCGGCGCCGCAGTCACAAGTGTTCGCATCGAGGGTGTTGCGCACGAGTTCTCGACGATCCCCGGCGTCAAGGAGGACGTCACCGACATCGTCCTCAACCTGAAGGGCATCGTCTGCCGGATGCACTCCGACGCGACGGAGATCGAAGCGGCGCTGGTCGCGACCGGCCCCGGCGACATCACCGCCGCCGACATCGACCTGCCCTCGGGTGTCGAGATCCTCAACCCGGAGGTTCACATCGCCGCGCTCGACAAGAAGGCTCGACTGGAGTTCTATCTCACGATCGGTCGCGGCCGCGGCTACCGCGCGGCTGAGGACAACAAGTCCGCCGACCAGCCGATCGGCGTGATTCCGATCGACTCGATCTTCTCGCCCGTGCGCCGCGTCGCCTACGCAGTCGAGCAGGCGCGCGTCGGCCAGCGCACCGACTTCGACAAGCTGACGCTCGACATCGAGACCGACGGCTCGGTCGAGCCCTCGGCGGCGCTTCGCGAGGCTGCCGAGCTCTTGATCTCCCAGCTCGCGATCTTCACCGACGAGGACCGCGTCGAGGAGCTTCGCGCCGGGCCAGCCGGACAGCTCGACGGGGTTCTCGGCGGCGTTGGAGTGGGAGCTCCTCTCGTGATGCAGGGTGAGGAGTGGGGCATCCTGATCGAGGAGCTCGAGCTCGGCGTGCGCTCATACAACTGCCTCAAGCGCGCCGGAATCCAGACCGTCGGCGACCTGATCTCGAAGTCCGAGGCCGAACTGAACGCGATCCCCAACTTTGGCAAGAAGTCGATCGACGAAGTGATCGAGACGCTCGAGGCGCGCGGCCTCCATCTCCGCGAGGACTGACGCCGGCGTGCGCCACCAGAAGACCCGTCACAAGCTGAGCCGCGATCCGGCGCACCGCAAGGCGCTCCTGCGCAACCTCTCAAAAGAGGTCATCGAGCACGAGCGGATCACGACGACCGAGGCCAAGGCGAAGGCCGCCAAGCCCGAGATCGAGAAGCTCATCACGCTCGCCAAGCGCGGCGACCTCCATGCCCGGCGCCAGGCTCTCGCGGCGCTCGGCCAAGACAAGTTCGCCGTGCACAAGCTCTTCGAGGTCGTCGCCCCACGCTACGCCGAGCGACCGGGAGGCTACACCCGGATCGTCAAGCTTGGACCGCGCCAGAGCGACTCGACGGAGATGGTGCTACTCGAGTTTGTGTAGAGATCGCGCCGCCGGCGTGATCTCGCCTCGGGTGGCGCTGGCGTGCGAGCGGCCGCACGTGACGACGTAAGGTGGTGGCTCGCTGATCACAAAGCTGACGCTCGCCTATGAGGGCACCGGCTTTGCCGGATGGGCGCGGCAGCCTGACCAGCGTACGGTGCAGGAGGAGCTCGAGCGCGCTCTTGGGACCGTGCTCGGCGAACCAGTCGTCACATCCGTGGCCGGCAGGACGGACGCGGGCGTGCACGCGTGGGGGCAGGTCGCGAGCTACGGCCACGAGGCGCTCGACCCGCAACGCCTGAACTCGCTGCTACCCGACGACATCGCGGTCCTCACGAGCGAGCCGATGGACGCCGGCTTCGACGCCCGGCACAGCGCGAAGAGCCGCACCTACTGCTACCGCATCCTCAACTCTCCGTCGCGCTCACCTTTCGAGCACGGCCGCGCCTTCCACATTCCCTACCGTCTCGATCGCGACGCGCTCGACGCCTGCGCCGCCGCGCTCGTCGGCCGTCATGACTTCACCGCCTTCACGCCAAGTGAGACCCACCACACACGCTTCGTTCGCGATGTCCTCGGCGCCGAATGGCGCGGAGACGAAGCGCTTAATTTCTGGATCGAGGCCGACGCGTTCCTGCGGCAGATGAATCGCGTGCTCGTCGGCACGATGCTCGAGGTTGCGACCGGTGTCCGCAGCGTCCCCGATTTCCACGCCCTGCTCGCTGGCGCACCGCGCAGCGCCGCCGGGCGCACCGCCCCGGCACACGGGCTCTACCTTGCCCGCGTAGCCTACGACGCATGATCCTCCGAGCGCCGACCCCGGCTGATGCCGGCGAGCTGCGTCGGATCCACGAGACGCCCGAGGTAGCACGCTGGTGGGGCGTCCCGGGCGCGGGGTTCCCGGACGAGGACGCGACCGCGACCCGCTTCGTGATCGAGGCCGATGGCGCCGTCGCCGGAATGGTCCAGTTTTTCGAGGAGCCGGATCCTGATTACCGCCACGCGATGATCGATCTGTTCGTTGACCCGGCATTACACGGTCGCGGTCTCGGCACGGAGGCGCTGCGTCGCGCTGTTGAGCTCCTTGTGACGGAGCGCGGCCACCATCGCATCACGATCGACCCGGCCGCTGACAACGCGGCAGCGATCCGCACCTATGAGAAGGCCGGGTTCAGGCCGGTCGGTGTCCTCCACCGCTATGAGCGAGACCAGCTCAGAGACGGCTGGCATGACTGCCTACTGATGGAGTTGCTCGCTGACACCGCCTGAGCCCAAGAGATCTTGCGAGGTCGGCGGCGCTGGGTCCGTAGGCTTAGGGCGTGAGCGATTTTCCGCAGCAGATCGTCGCCCCGCCCCACGTCGAGCCGGTTCCGCGCCGGATTCGCGCGACGCTCGCCGGCCACACGGTGCTCGACACGACCGGCGCGCTCTACGTCTGGGAGGCTTTGTACTACCCGCAGTACTTCATCCCGCGCGCCGACGTCGACGAGGCACTGCTTGTCGAGGGCGCTCATACACACAAGCTCCGGCTCGGCGCGGCGCGGGACTACGGATTGCGCGTCGGTGAGCTATCGCGCCCTGGTGCCGCGCGTCTGTACACCGAGTCGCCGTTCGAAGGCGTGGCCGGGTGCCTGCGATTCGAGTGGGACGCGCTCGAGCATTGGTTCGAGGAGGACGAGGAGGTGTTCGTCCATCCCCGGAGCCCCTACGTCCGCGTCGACGCGCTCCGCTCGACGCGTCGAGTCCGGATCGAGCTCGACGGCCTGCTGCTCGCCGAGTCCTCCTCGCCGGTGATGGTCTTCGAGACTGGCCTCCCGACGCGCTACTACCTGAATCGCACCGAGGTCGACTTCGGGCGTCTCGAGCCGAGCGACACGATCACCGCGTGCCCCTACAAGGGGCGCACCACCGGCTATTGGTCGGTCCGAAGCGGCGAGCGCCTGCAGGCGGACCTGGCCTGGAGCTACGACTTTCCGACCCGCCAGCTGGCCCCTATCGCCGGCCTGATCGCCTTCTACAATGAGAAGGTCGACGTGATCCTCGACGGCAAGCCGCTAGCGCGGCCGTAAACGCACTTCTCCTAGCCATCGCCAACCGAAGGCTCGATCCTCAAACGAGCCGCCTGGCTTGGTCACGCAGGCCCGCCCGCACGCCCGAATATCCTGGAATGAGTGCTCCAGGTTCTGCTCACCAACGACGACGGTATCGAGGCCGAGGGCCTACAGACGCTCCGTCGGGCTCTCGGCGAGCTCGAGGACGTACGCGTCGTCGTAGTTGCGCCGGATGGCAACCGGTCGGCCATGGCTCGCTCGATCACGACGCGCCGTCCGCTGTGGGTCGCCGAGGTGGACTTCGGTGACGGGTCGGTCGGCTATTCGACGGACGGCACGCCGGTCGACTGCGTGCGCCTCGCGAACCTCGGGTTGATCGGCGGCTTCACTCCGGACGTCGTCGTCTCGGGCATCAACCATGGCGCCAACCTCGGTGACGACATCACCTATTCGGGGACTGTCGCTGCCGCGCTCGAGGCGGTCGTCCTCGGCATCCCCGGCATCGCTGTCTCGCAGCAGGCCGCGGGTGCCCAGCTCAACTACGTCGACCGCGGCAGCTTCGACTTCGCCCTCGCGGCGAGGATCGTTGCGCGGCTGGTCGGCTCGTTCGACACGGTTCCGCTGTCGCCGAAGACGCTGCTCAACATCAATGTCCCCGGGTGCGCGCCCGAGGGTATCGAGGTTACGGCGCTCGGCAAGCGTGTCTATCGCGACGAGCTTCGCCTCGAGAAGGAAGAGGAGGGTCGCCGGCGCTACTGGATCTATGGCGCCGCACCCGGCTACGAGGATGTTCCTGGGAGCG
>DATAJI010000102.1:0-6572 GCA_036262195.1 Solirubrobacteraceae bacterium | reverse complement strand
GGCATGGTCTATCCGCCGGCCGGCAACATCGTCTACCTCAGTAACCGCGCCGGCGACGCGGTCGCGGCGGCGAGCTCGATCACGCTGCCGACCGCTCCGCTGTTCAGCCCCGCGGCGGCAAGCCTCACGGCTCCAATCGGGCCGACCATTAGCGCGGCGGCGACGAGCGCGGCGAGCTCGACGTCAGCCGCCACGACTGTGGCGCCGAGTGGAGGGACGACCACCACCGCAGCTCCGAGCACCACGACGGATGCCCCACCGTCTACGACCAGCTCCGGCGGAGTCGTCTCAGCCGATCCGGCTAGCCCCGGCACCACGACCTCTCTGGGCGCCGGCGGCGGCTCAACGGCCCCGGGCGCCTCCAGCGGGTAGCGGGATGGCGCTCGCGGAACGGCGAGTCCGCCTGCTATTCGTCCTATTCGCGGGGCTGCTCGCGGTAGCGGCGCTGCGCGCCGCCGATCTCGGGACGCTGCAGGCCTCGCACCTCAGTGCGGTAGCCCAGACCCACCAAGTCATCTCAGGCACCGTCACGCCGCTGCGCGGAGCGATCGTCGACCGCAACGGCGACGCGCTCGCGCTCACCGAGCCCGGCGACGACATCTCGGCCTACGAGGTGAGCGACCCCGAGCGGGCGGCGCTGAAGCTCGCCCCGCTTTTGGGAGTGAGCGTCGGCGCGCTGGCGCAGAAGCTCGCCGCGCATCGCACCTTTCAGTACCTCGCGCGCCAGCTGCCGGCTGCGCGCGCCCAGCGCATCGCCGCGCTCCAGATCACTGGCGTCAGGCTGAGCACCGACAACTACCGCGACTACCCGTTCGGGTCGCTCGCCGGTCAGCTGCTCGGCGCGGTCCATCTCAGCGGCACCGGCGCCGGTGGGATCGAACAGCAACTGAACCGCCAGCTGGCCGGTCAGGACGGCCAGACAAGCACCGTCTACGCGGCCAACGGCACGCCGATCAGCGTCGACGCCACGCGCCAGGCCGTGCCCGGTCAGGACGTGCGACTGACGCTCGACGCCGCGCTCCAGCAGGAGGCCGAATCGGTGCTCGCCGGCGTCGCAGCGCAGTACGACCCGGTCAGCGCGACGGCGATCGCGATGAACCCCCAGAACGGCGCGGTGCTCGCGCTGGCGAACTGGCCGAGCGCGAACCCCAACCATCCCGGCGCCGGCGCCAACTGGCAGGACAACGCGATCCAGCTCAACTACGAGCCGGGATCGACATTCAAGATCGTCGTCGTCGGCGGCGCGATCTCGGACGGCCTAATCAACCCGAATACGTTGTTCGACATCCCGTCACAGCTCGCGTTCGACACGCGCACGATCCATGACTCGTCGCCGCATCCGAATGAGACGCTGACGACGACTGGGATCGTCGCGCAGTCGAGCAACATCGGCGCGGTCGAGATTGGCCAGAAGCTCGGCGCCCAGCGCTTTGCCTACTGGGTGAAGCGGTTCGGGTTCGGTGCGCAGACCGGTATCGACCTTCCGGGCGAGGAGCAGGGCATTGTTCCCGCGCTCAAGGACTACAACAACTTCTCGATGGGGAACCTGCCGTTCGGCCAGGGCGAATCCGTTACGCCGATACAGGTCGCCGCGGCCTACGCCGCGATCGCCGACGGCGGCATCCTGCGCGCGCCGCACGTCGTCGAATCGATCGGCGGTGAGCGTCAACGCGAGCCAGCCGGCAAGCGCATCCTCAGCCCCACCGTGGCGAGCGAGATGCGCACGATCCTCGAGAGCGTGCTCGAGCCGGGCGGCACCGCGTCGGAGATCGCGATCCCCGGCTACGCACTGGCGGGCAAGACCGGTACGGCGAACATCGCGGTAGCCGGCAAGTACTCGAGCACGAAGTACGTCGCCTCGTTCGTCGGCTTCGCTCCCGCCCAGCATCCCCGGATCGAGGTCGAGGTGGTCGTCGATCAGCCGCATGACGGCGCGATCTACGGCACCGACGCTCCGGCGCACGCCTGGCAGCAGATCATGGAATGGGCGCTGCGCTACCTGAAGATCCCGCCGAGCTGATCTGCGCCGCGGCCTAAACTCCGCCGTCATGCTGCTCTCGGAGCTGAGCCAAGGCAGCGCGCCGGTCGAGATCACAGCGCTCGCCTACGACAGCCGCACCGTCGGCCCCGGCACGCTGTTTTTCTGTGTCAGCGGCGCCCGCAGTGACGGGCATGAGTATGCCGCCGAAGCCGTTCGCCGAGGCGCGAGCGCGCTCGTAGTCGAGCGGGCGCTGTCACTCGGCGTGCCGGAGCTGAAGGTCGCCTCGGTCCGCGAGGCGATGGCCCCGCTGGCCGCGCGCTTCTACACTGACCCAAGCGGCGCGCTACGTGTCGTCGGGATCACCGGCACGAACGGGAAGACGACGACCGCCTTCCTGACGCGCCAGATCCTCGAAGCGGCCGGCGAGCAATGCGGGCTTCTCGGAACCATCAAATCGGTGATCGGCGGCGTCGACGGAGAGGTGATCCACACGACGCCCGAGGCGATCGACCTGCAGGCCAGCTTCGCGGCGATGCGCGACGCCGGCGACCGCGCCTGCGCAATGGAGGTCTCCTCGCATGCGCTCGCGCTGCACCGCGCCGATGCGACCCACTTCGCCGCGGCGGTCTTTACGAACCTGACCCAGGACCACCTCGACTTCCATCCGGACATGGAGGCCTATTTCGCCGCCAAGCGCATCCTCTTCGAGTCGGCTCCTGGGGTCTCTGTCGTCAACGCCGACGACGGCTACGGACGCCGCCTGCTCGACGACCTGCCGGATGCGGTCAGCTATGCGATCGACACTCCCGCCGACTATCGCGCGAGCGAGCTGCGGTCGGGCGTCGCCGGAGCGAGCTTCAGCGTGCTGACGCCCGACGGAGAGCTCGCGGTCACGACGCGCCTGCCCGGCGCCTTCAACGTAGCCAATGCTCTTGCCGCCCTCGCGGTCACCCACCGGCTCGGCGTCCCGCTCGAGCGGATCGCAGATGCCCTCGCTGTGGCGACGCCTGCGCCGGGCCGCTTCCAGGCGCTCGATGAGGGGCAGCGGTTCACCGTCCTCGTTGACTACGCCCACACGCCGGACTCGCTCGAGCGCGTGTTGTGTGCCGCCCGCGGGTTGACTGAAGGCCAGCTGATCTGCGTCTTCGGCTGCGGCGGCGACCGCGACCGCGACAAGCGTGCGCAGATGGGCCGGATCAGCTCGGAGCTCGCGGACATCAGCGTCGTGACCTCCGACAACCCACGCTCGGAGGATCCAGCGGCAATCGTGCAGGAGATCCTGGCCGGCGCCCACGTCGGTGGCGAGCACGCGGTTGAAGCGATCGTCGAGCGGCGCGAGGCGATCGCTCATGCGATCTCGCTCGCCCGCAGCGGCGACACCGTGGTGATCGCGGGCAAGGGTCACGAGCAAGGGCAGGAGTTCGCCGATGGCCGGAAGATCCCATTCGACGACGCCGACGTCGCGCGCGCGCAACTCCGGCCGACGGCGGCGCACGCCCAGTGAAAGACTGGGACGCGGCGCGTATCGCAGCGGCTGCTGGTGCCCGGTTGGTCGCCGACGGATCGAGCTCGGGCGGTCCCGCGCGCGTCGTGATCGACTCCCGCGCGACGCAGCCCGGAGACCTGTTCGTGGGCTTGCACGGCGAGCACGACGATGGCGGTCGCTTTGCGCAGCGGGCGCTCGAAGCTGGCGCGTGGGGCGTGCTGGTCGGCCCGCACTACGGCTATCGAGTCGACGGCGGAGCGATCCTCGAAGCCGAGGACACGCTGGGAGCACTGCAGTCTCTCGCGCACGCCTGGCGCTTGGAGCTCGCCGCCAAGGTGATCGCCGTGACCGGATCAACTGGCAAGACGTCGACGAAGGACATCCTCGCGGCGATCCTCGTCCCCCAGCGCGTGACGGTGGCGAGCCCGCGCAACTTCAACACCGCCATCGGGCTGCCGCTGGCGATCCTCGGGGCGGCGGCCGGCACTGAGGTGCTCGTCCTCGAGCTCGCGATGCGCGGAGCCGGCGAGATAGCCGAGCTCGCCGCGATTAGCGAGCCGGATGTCGGCGTGATCGTCAACGTCGGTCCGGCGCACCTCGAACGGCTCCGCTCGTTGGAGGCGATCGCCGCTGCGAAGGCTGAGCTGCTCGCAGCCCTCCCGGAGCAGGGCACGGCGGTGGTCCCCGCCGACGAGCCGCTGCTCGACCCCTACCTGCCCGAGCGCACGGCGATCGTTCGCTTCGGCCCCAGCGGCGATGTCAGCGTCGCGAGCTCCGGCCCGCAGGGCGTCGAGATCGATGTCTTCGGCGAGCGGAGCGTGCTCGAGCCGAGCTTCCGCCAAGCCCACCTGCTCACCGACCTGTGCGCCGCGATCGCTGCCGCGCGGGCGCTGGGAGCATCGGTCCCGGAGCGGCTCGAGGTCGAGTTCTCAGCGCTTCGCGGTGAGCGGATCGAGCTCGCCGGCGGGGTAACGATCATCAACGACTGCTACAACGCGAACCCGATGTCGATGCGCGCAGCCCTCGAAGCGCTCGGTTCGGACACCACTGCAATGAGGCGGCTGGCAGTGCTCGGCGACATGCTCGAGCTCGGCCCTGAGGCCGGCGCCTATCACCGCGAGCTGGGCGACCGGGCGACCGACGCGCGCGTGCAGATCCTCGTGACGGTGGGAGCGCTCGCACTGCACGCGGCCGAGACCTTCGTCGGCGGAGAGCATTTCCATGTCGCCGACGCCGCGGAGGCCGCAGGGGTACTCGCGCCGCTGCTAGCGCGGGGCGACGTGGTGCTCGTCAAGGGGTCGCGTGGCGTCGGGCTGGAAGCCGTCGCGCGACGGCTAACGCTGCTGCGGGCCGGCACGTGAGCCACGTGGCATCCGACGGACAGCTCACGCGCGTCTTGATCGGCGGCACCGCGTCGTTGCTGATCTGCATCTTCCTCAGCCCGAAGTTCATCGAGTTCCTGCGCCGCCGCTCGTTCGGCCAGCAGGTTCGCGACGACGGGCCACAAGCCCATCTCGTCAAGTCCGGCACGCCGACGATGGGCGGGATCATCATGTTCACGGCGCTCGCTACACCGTTCCTCGTGCTGACCAGCTTCAGCTGGAACGCGATCGGTGTCTTCATCGTGACGATCGCCTGTGCGCTGCTTGGCTTCGTCGACGACTACATGAAGATCGTCCGCCAGCGCTCGCTCGGCTTGCGCGCCCGTACGAAGCTGATCGCGCTTGCGCTGATCTCGCTCGCACTGTGGTGGATCGCAACCCATCAGGTGCATCCGCACCTGGCGCCGATCCTCGAGCTGCACGTCAGCCATTACTACAACGCCTACATCTACCTTGGCGCGTTCTATCCGTTTCTGATCTACCTCGTCGTCGCCGGCACGACCAGCGGCGTCAATCTGACCGACGGTCTCGATGGCCTCGCGGCGGGCTGCGCCGCGATCGTGCTGCTGGCTTACGTGCTGATCACATCGATCACCGCGGGCGACGCCGATCTCGCGCTGTTCGCGAGCTGCCTGCTAGGAGTCTGCGTCGGCTTCCTCTGGTTCAACGCGTTCCCGGCGACGATCTTCATGGGCGACACCGGCTCGCTCGGGCTCGGAGGCGCGATCGCTGGTCTCGCGGTAATGACCCACACCGAGATCCTGCTGCTGCTGATCGGCGGGATCTTCGTCCTCGAAGCGCTCTCGGTGCTGATTCAGGTGATCTCCTTCCAGGCGTTTCGGAAGCGCGTCTTCATGATGGCGCCGATCCATCACCACTTCGAGCTGAAGGGCTGGTCGGAGACGAAGATCATCCTGCGCTTTTGGATCATCGGCGCGGTTGGCGCCGCGATCGGCTTCGTGATCTACCAGTACACGATCAAGTGAGGCCGCGGCTACCGCGCGGCCCGTACCTCGTCGTCGGGCTCGCGCGGTCAGGAGCCTCCGCGTCGCTCGCACTCCGCGCCGCGTCCGAGCAGGTGATCGGGCTGGACCGGGCGGCTCCGCCGACCGTGGCCCAGCTGCGTGATGCGGGCGTTGAGACATATACGGACACCGACGGGCTCGACTTGCTCAAGCGCGTGCGCTGCGTCGTCAAGAGCCCCGGCGTACCGCGTGAGGCCCCGGTCATCGCCAGCGCCCTGGAGCGCGGGATTACCGTGATCGGGGAAATGGAGCTCGCCTGGCGGATGCTTGAGCAGCCGTTCATAGCAGTGACCGGGACGAACGGGAAGACCACGACCGTAGAGCTGATCGGGGCGATCTATCGGGCTGCGGGGATGCCGGTCGAGGTCGCGGGGAACGTCGGCCGGGCGCTGTCGGAGCTCGCGCTTGCCACGCTTGCCGCGGAGACGACCGTCGTCTGTGAGGCCTCGTCGTTTCAGCTCGAGGACACGCTCGAGTTCGCGCCCGACGCGGCCGTCCTGCTGAACGTGAGCGAGGACCACCTCGACCGTCATCACACGCTCGAGCGCTACCGCCAGGCGAAGCTGGCGATCTTTGCCAACCAACGTGCCGGCTCGATCGCCGTGCTGCCCGACGTGCTCGCGGGGCCGCGAACGACGGGTCGCGGCGTCACAGACGAGCCGCTGGACATCCCGGGTAGCGCCGAGCGCGTGCTGTTC
>DATAJI010000101.1:0-3535 GCA_036262195.1 Solirubrobacteraceae bacterium | reverse complement strand
GATCCAGACGATCGGGCCGCCGCCGCTGAGGGTGGGCCAGGCGTCGAACTTGGCCGCTCCACTGACGATCAGGCGCTCGCGTGCCCGGGTCATGGCGACGTAGAACAGCCGCCTCTCCTCGCGTTCCTGCGCCCGTAACTGCTCGTCGCCGATCGCGCGGTAGTCGAGCGCGGGCTCGCGCCGGCCCGTTCCCGGCCGAGCGAGCCGGAGCCCGAGACGTCCGTCGTTGCCGAGCCGCAGGATTTCCGCCGGCCGCCGCGGGGTCCGGCCGAGATCGGCGACGCAGACGATGTCGAACTCGAGCCCCTTGGCCCGGTGGATCGTCATCAGCCGCACGGCGTTGAGCGCCTCGCCTTCGACCGGCGCCTCGCTCTCGCGCGACTCCGAGGATCGACCGGTCTCGCGATCACGGACCAGCTCCAGGAACCCTCTGAGGTCGCGCCCGTGGGCGGACTCGTACTCGCGACCAAGGCGCATCAGCTTCCGGACGTTGGCCAGCCGGCGCACCCCGCCGGGCATCGCCAGCATCGTCAGGTCGTATCCGGTCTGTTCGAGCGCGCGGTCGATCAGCTCCTCGACCGCCGCGCGCGCGCTCACGGGACGCTCGGCGCCGAACCAGTCCGAGAATCGGGTCAGCTTCTGCTGATCCGGTCCGCCGAGGTCGTCGAGTGTCCCCTCAGGCTCGCGCAGCACCCACCAGGGATCGCGACCGCAGGACCGCGCGGCTGCCGCGAGAATGACCAGCGCATCGAGCGATACGCCGACCATGGGCGAGGCGAGCACCGTGTACAGCGCCTGCTGCTCGCGGGGGTTGGCCAGCGCTCGGAGGTAGGCCACGAGATCCGTGACCTGGGGGTGCGACCAGTAACCCCGTCCGCCGATCACATAGGTCGGGATCCCGCGTTGCTCCAGCGCTCGTTCGTACGCGCGCATGTCGGTGCTCGCCCGGGTCAGGACGACCACCTGCCGCGGGGCCGCGCCACCGTCGACCAGCTCCCCCACGCGTTCGGCGAGCGCTCGGGCCTCGGCCAACCGCCACGGCGACGCCAGCCCGTCGGACGCCCAATCCGCTCCCTTGTCCACGATCAGCAGCTCCACCCGTGGATCCTCGACCGGGTCGTCGGAGCGTCCGGCGACCAGCGGCCTGAACCGGCCACCCAACACGATGCCGACGGCTTGATCCGCGCCGACGGCCGACTCTCCCGCATCGGCCTGATGGATGCCGTCGGCGGACGCTCCAGCATCAGCTTCATCGGTACCGACGGCGGACGCTCCAGCATCACCTTCATCGGTGCCGACGGCGGACGCTCCAGCATCGGCGAAGGCGCGATTGAGCACGTCGAGGATCTCAGCGCGTGAGCGGAAGTTGGTCCGCAGCGTGGCCCGGGCGCCGACCGCCGCGAGCCGTTCCGCGCGCTGTTCGAACAGCTCGACGTCCGCATGGCGGAAGCCATAGATCGACTGCTGGGCGTCTCCGACTGTGAACAGGTTCGCGCGCGCGATCGACTCGATCAGTTCCAGCTGGACGCGGTTGGTGTCCTGCAGCTCATCGACCATGATCCGCTCAAACCGTGAGCGGTAGCGCTCGCGTAACTCCTCGGAAGAGTCCAGCAGATCGCGCGTCATCAGCTCGAGGTCCTCGAAGTCGAGCCCCGAGACCTCACGCTTGCGCTTGGCATAGCGCTCGCCGTACGTCCGCAGCAGGAGATCGAGCAGGTCCCGGACCGGCTGGGCCGCGCGGCGCTCGCAGACGCTGCGCAACCGGGCCAGCGCATCCGTGTAGGCGAGACATACGGGGGTGGTGAGCGCCGCTCCGTTGCCGCGGGGTAGGGCCAGGCGATCGAGGTCACCGGGCCACAGCGCAGTAGCGTGCGCCAGCTCCGCGCAGCGCTGCAACCGCGCAAGCGCCTCGAGCACGCGGGCACCGGGGCTGGCGATCGCGGTCAGCTCGCGCGCGGCCGTCACGGCAGCGCGCGCGAACTCCTGCGCGGCGTCGCTGTCAAAGGGGACCTCGGGACACGCCGGCAGGCTCGGCGCCGACTGCCCACGCGAGCGTAGCTGGGCATAGGCGGAGAGGATCGCGTCGCGTAACAGTGCGGGGCCGTAGGAGGCGATCAGATCCACGCCGGCAGCGCCGCTCTCGGCGAGCTCCTGCAGCGCGTCGTCGAACGCGGCGTCGGCGAGCCGCTCCGATTCTGGGCGGTCGAGGACGACGAAGGCGGGGTCGATCCCCGCCAGCAGCGCATGCGCCCGCAGGACCCGCGCGCAGAAACCGTGGATGGTCGAGATGAACGCGCCCTCGGTGGCGCGCGCGGCCTCGTCGGCACCCAGCGTGCGCAGCCGCCGGCGGATACGGTCGCGCAACTCCGCCGCCGCCTTCTCGGTGAAGGTGATGGTGAGGATCGCGGCCACATCGATGTCGTCGTGCCGCACGGCGCGCACGAATCGCTCCACGAGCACCGAGGTCTTGCCGCTACCCGCGCCGGCGTCGAGCAACAGGTCGCCGGCGCGGCGCTCGATCGCGCTCAGCTGCTCGGCGGTCCATTCCGGCGCGGTGTCAGATGCAGGGGGCCGGCTCGCGCGCGCGCCCACGCTCGCGAGGCCTGGTTGGTCTCTAGCGGCCATCTCGATCACGACCGGCAGATCCCCGGGTATGCACACCCGTCGCGCGAGCACGTCTGCGGGCAGGGAGTCAGCTCGCCGGCCCGCAGCCGCTGGGCGAGCGCGAGCGCGCGGGCAGTCGCGTCCTGCAGCTCGGCGTCGAGCTCGGCGGGCCCGCGGGCATCGTTACGCACCACCCTCGCCCCGACCGGTGCGTCCTTGAGATAGACGCCGCGGGGCCGCAGATCATCTCCGCGGAGGGGTTGGTACAGGCCGGCAACGGGCTCCAGGTCGAGCAGGTCGCGCACGACGAGCATGTACAGCGCGACCTGCAGCTGACGATCGATGCTCCAACGGGCACCTTGGTAATCGGGGCGGATCGCACCGGTCTTGTAGTCGCGCACGATCGCCCGGCGACCGGAGCCGACGTCGACGCGGTCGATCATCCCCCGCACGAGCACGCGGTCTTCCCCTTCGCCCAGCTCCAGCGCCGGCAGCGATGGCTTGCCGTCCAGGAAGCCGAACCGGAGCTCCAGGCCCTCCGCTGGCCAGTCAAGGCCGTCGCGAGACTCGGTCTCGAGATAACGGCGAAGGTCGGCTTCGATCGCCCGCAGCGCGGCGGCCCGCAGCGCCGCCGGACGCCCGGGGGCGATCTGGACGCCGCGGTCCGAGCCGGTGGCCGGCATTTCGGCCACGACGGCGTCGAGGATCGCGTTGGCCCGCGACAGCGACTCGGGGGTGACCGGGCCGCCGAGCCGCCGCAGCACGCGCTCGAGCGCCTCGTGGATAAAGCTGCCCCTGGCCATCGGCTCCGGTTCGGGTTCGAAGCGCTCGGGTTGCAGCTCTCGTTCCACCAACCATTTGACCGGACAGGCGGCGTACATCTCAAGTGCTCCAGCGGACAGGATCTGACTGTGACGGACACGACTCAGTG
>DATAJI010000100.1:0-4377 GCA_036262195.1 Solirubrobacteraceae bacterium | reverse complement strand
GACGAGTGAGGATTGGGGCCATAGAGGTCGAGCTCATCACTTGGCCGGCCGTGGAGCCGCCGTTCGCTTGGCGGCGCGGTTTGCGCGGATCCCACCCCGCTCGCACGAACGCCGTGTTGCGCATCACCACCGAGGACGGGGCGGTCGGAGAGGCATTCCACGAGTGGAGCGGCGTGATGCTCAAGGACATCGTCGATCGCATCCTGCGCCCGGAGCTGGTCGGCGAGCGCGCTGACCGGCGTGAGTGGATCTGGCATCGCCTCTGGGAGCTCGATCGGACCGAGGAGTTCCCGATCTGGCTGATCGGCCTCGTTGATGTGGCGCTTTGGGATCTCGAAGGGCGTGCGCTCGGCGTGCCGGTGCACCGCCTACTTGGCACTTACCGCGAGTCGATCCCTGCGTACGCCTCGACGACGACCTTCGCGACGGTCGAGGAGTTCCTCGACGTCGCCGACCAGTGTCTTGAGCTCGGCTTCCCGGCGATCAAGCTCCACGCTTGGGGCGATGCGCGCGCTGACGCCGACCTATGTCAGCGCCTTCGGGATCACGTCGGGCCTGACATCCCCCTGATGTATGACGGCTCTGCAGCTTTCGATTTGGCCGACGCCGTCTATCTCGGCCGCGCGCTCGCCGAAGCCGACTATCTCTGGTACGAGGAGCCGATCCGCGAGTTCAGCGTGACCGCCTACAAGTGGCTCGCCGAGCGCTGCGACGTTCCGCTCAACATCGCCGAGACCTCGGATGGCAGCCACATGAACACGGCTGATTTCATCGCCTCCGGTTGCGCGACCTACGTGCGCACCAGCGCCAACCACCGCGGCGGGATCACGGGCGCGATGCGCACAGCGCATCTCGCCGACGCCTTTCGGCTGCGCGCGGAGCCCCACGGGCCGACCGAGCCGGCCGTGCACTTGTGCATGGCGATACCGAACTGCACCTACTACGAGTCCCTCGTCACGTCCAATCCGGTCGTGCGCGAGCCCCGCGTGGGTGCGGATGGGCTTGTGCGCGCGCCAACGGAGCCCGGCATCGAACTGCCGGACGCCGTGCACGAGGCGCGTGAGCATGCCGGGAGCACCTGAGACCTTGCACGTTAGATGGGGTCAAACGACGGAAGGGGAGCGAAACACATGAAGTCACCTATCAACGCCAGGTACTGGCGTGGCCGCTCGCTCGGGGCCCGTGTCGCGATTGTCGCGATCGCGGCTACGAGCATTGCGGGCGCGTCGGTGCTGGGCGTAACTGCTGCATCGGCGAAGTCGAAGGCCGCGCCGCTGATCGTCTGGTATGACACGAACCGCGTGCCCTACGTGAAGGCCTACCAAGCGGCCAATCCGCACGCCAATGTCAAGTGGGTCCTCTACAACGGCAACCAGAACGGCACGGGTGTGCTGCAGTCGAAGTTCGCCCTGTGGAACCGCACAGGCTGGCCGTCGGACGCGCCGGACGTGATCTTCGACACGCAGAACTACGACGCGGTCCAACTCGGCACAGCGCCGTACAACGACCTGCTCAACCTCAAGAACTACGTCCCGAAGAAGGTGCTGAACAATTTCGCCGGCACCTCGATGAAGGCTGCTTGCACGACACCGAGCGGCCAGATCATCTGCCTGCGCAATGACAGCGCGGGAGAGGTGCTCTGGGTCAACCCAACGCTGTACAAGCAGTTCTTCGGCAGCGCACCGGTCCCGACGACCTGGCAGCAGCTCCTGGCCGACGGTACGGCGCTCAACACCGCTCATCCGGGGTATCTCATCGGGAGTGTCGGCGACGGGTTCAGCATTGACGACTTCTACCTGTGGGCCAATGGGTGCCCGCTGGATCAGGTCATCGGCAAGGACAAGATCGAGATCAACCCGAGCTCGTCGAACTGCACGTCAATCGCGAACCTGATCGATGCTTCGGGCGATGTCGACAAGTCGCTCGGCAACGTCAGCGTCTTCGCGTGGGACCCGCAGAAGGTCGTCATGTCTGTTGGAGCGCTCTGGGAGGGCGCGGTCGCGTTCCAGAACGGCTCCCCCACCGGCGTGCCGAACGGCACGATGGTGGCCTACCCGGCTCCGACGTCGACCAGCGGCCAGGCGATCACCGGCGACCTCGGTGGCGGACTGTGGCTGGTCTCCGGGCACTCGAAGCAACCCAAGGCCGCAGCCGCACTCGCGCAGTACCTGGCGACGAGCCCGGTCATCCAGAAGGTTGGGGTTGAGGCTGGACTGCCGCAGTACGTGCCGGATGAGGCCGCTTACCTGTCATCGCTCAGCACCACCTTCGGTGACCCGAGCGTGACCGAGGCCAGCTGGAAGCAGGCCGCGGCGCACGTGTGGGACGGCTGGAGCCCGGTGCCGTGGAGCACGGACGGCGTCTGGGCATCGACGGACCTCGCCAACGTTACCGGCGGAAAGCCGGTTGCAGGCGAGCTGCTGCCCTACGCGGAGGCGTTGGCTAACCAGGCTCGTTTGGCCGGTTACACGGTCGTGAGCCCGGTCAAGGCCGTCGCCAACGGGCAGTAGGCAGGTCCCGAGCAGCAAGTTCGCAAAGTCAGTAATGCAATGACAGTTCCTTCGGCCACGGTTGTCTCCGACGAGCGCGTTAGCGCCCGTCGGAGACGCCGGGCCGGGGGGCAGCGCGGCGCACTACCCGCCGGCACCTCGCGGACAGCCGGCTACGGCTTCGTCGCCATGTACGTGGTCCTGCTCCTCGCTCTCGGCATCGCGCCTGCTGTTTATGCGATCGCGCTCGCGCTGAGCACGCCGGGTGGCGTCGGCTTCTCGCACTTCGTCAACACGTTCAACTTCTTCGAGTTCGCGCCGGCATTCGAACACGTCGCGGAGTTCGAGGGGATCTGGCTCGCCAGCCAAACCGTGTTCGTCGTCCTCCTCGCGCTGATGGTGCACAGCCTTAAGCGCCGGGTCAGCGTCGCGTTTCGGTTGATCTTCTATCTTCCCGGAGCGATGGCTGGTTCGGCGAGCGCAGTCATCTGGCTGTTCATGTTCACCCCGAGCGGCAGCCCGTGGGCGTTCCTCTTACACGGCCTGCACTATCAGGTCCTCTCGAACACCGTCCAGCCGAGCAACCTTCCGATGCTCTTCGCGATCATGGCTTTCTTCACCGGTGCCGGCGGATGGATCGTCATCATGTACGGCGCGCTGAACAACATTCCCGACGAGCTGATCGAGGCCGCCCAGATCGACGGCGCTGGCGCGCTCCAGACGGCCCTGCGGATCAAGATCCCGCTGATTCGCAAATGGATCGTCTACATGCTCGTGCTGTCCTTTGCGGCCGGGTCGCAGCTGTTCGTCGAGCCGCAGATACTGGCGGTTGCAACCAACGGCCAGGTGCCGGCGCAGTGGTCGCCGAATCAGCTCGCCTTTTACCTTGCGTTCCAGCAAGACAGCTTCAACAACGCCGCCGCGGTCTCGGTCGACCTGCTCGTGGTCGGTCTGCTCGTTGCCGTGCTGCTTGTCTGGCGCGGCAGGCTGTTCGAGGTCGAATGATGCTCGCGCGACGCTACGCCTACCGCGTGATCGGACTCCTCGTCCTGCTGGCGTTCGTCGCCTTCTTCGCCGTGCCGATGCTCTGGCTGCTGCTCGCGCCGACGAAAACCGACTTCCAGCTCGCAAATCAGTCGCCGTTTTCGTTCGGCAGTCTGGGCAGGTGGGTTCACACCTTCAACCACGTCATCAATTACCAGGGTCAGCTGATGCTGGGCTGGCTGAAGAACTCCGCGATCTACTCGGGCGGCGGGACTGCCCTTGCATTGCTGGCAGCTATTCCCGCGGGCTATGGTCTCGCGCTGACACAGTTCATCGGCCGTCGCGCGCTGCTTGGCATCACGCTCGTCGTGATGATCATGCCGGCCACTGCGCTCGTCATGCCGCTGTTTCTCGAGGCCGCCGCGGTTCACCTCGTCGGC
Source organism: Solirubrobacteraceae bacterium (assembly GCA_036262195.1). Taxonomy (GTDB): domain Bacteria; phylum Actinomycetota; class Thermoleophilia; order Solirubrobacterales; family Solirubrobacteraceae; genus Palsa-513. The sequence continues at coordinate 464 of DATAJI010000100.1, read as the reverse complement.
ACGGTCTGGTCGGTGATCCTACCGTTCGCGTTCTTCCCGTTCGGCACCTATCTCGCCTACATCTATTTCTCGTCGTCGATTCCAAAGGACCTGCTGGCGGCGGCGCGGATCGATGGAGCAGGCGAATGGGGCGTGTTCCGACACGTGGCCCTGCCGCTCGCGCGGCCGATCGTGGCCCTCGTCGCATTCTTCGCCTTCGTCGCCGACTGGACCAACTACTACCTCCCCTTCGTGATGGCCTCGCAGAGTGGCACTCCGGTGACGGTAGGTCTGCAGCTCCTCGTCAGTGCGTCCCCCCGCTTCAGCCCCACGGCTGCGGGGTTTGCCGGTTCGGAGATCTTCGGGCCCGACCTCGCGATGGCCACGCTCATCGCGGCGCTACCGATATTGATCATCTTCCTGTTCGCCCAGCGCATGCTGGTCAAGGGAATGCTCGCGGGCGCAACGAAGGGATAGCGGCGCCG
>DATAJI010000099.1:0-3519 GCA_036262195.1 Solirubrobacteraceae bacterium | reverse complement strand
GCGCGGAGCCGGCGGCCGCCTGCGCCTTGGCGAAGGCGGTGGGAAAGTCGCTGGCGATGCCCATCACCTCGCCAGTCGAGCGCATCTCCGGGCCGAGCAGCGAGTCGGCGCCGAGGAAGCGATCGAACGGCAGCACCGCCTCCTTGACGCAGACGTGGGTGCCGCGCATCGGCTCGACCGGCAGGGCGAGCTCAGCGATCTTCTCTCCGAGCATGATCCGGCAGGCGAGCTTCGCGAGCGGGTAGCCGATCGCCTTTGAGACGAACGGGACGGTCCGCGAGGCGCGCGGGTTGGCCTCGATCACGAACAGCTCGTCGGACTCCGCGACCGCGAACTGGATGTTGATCAGGCCGACGACGCCGAGCGCCAGGGCGATCTGCGTCGTCTGGCTGCAGATTCGCGCGATCATCTCGCCGCCAAGTGAGTGCGGCGGCAGCACGCACGCCGAGTCGCCGGAGTGGATCCCCGCCTCCTCGACGTGCTGCATGATCCCGGCGATCCAGACCTCGGTCCCATCACAGAGAGCGTCGACATCGACCTCGATCGCGTTCTCGAGGAAGCGGTCGAGGTAGATCTCCCGCCCATCCGCACCAGATCCCGAGCGCTCGAGATACTCGGCGAGCGCCTCCAGGGTGTAGACGATCTCCATCGCGCGGCCACCGAGGACATAGCTCGGGCGAACGAGCAGCGGAAAGCCGACGATCCCCGCTTGGCGCAGCGCGTCGGGGACGTCTCGGGCCGTGGCGTAGGGCGCGGCCTGGCAGCCGAGCGACGCCAACAGGGCTCCGAAGCGTCCGCGGTCCTCGGCGGTGTCGATCGCGTCAACGCCGGTGCCGAGCAGCTTCACGCCGGCCTGCTCGAGGCCGGCGGCGAGACGCAGCGGCGTCTGACCGCCGAACTGGACGATCACGCCCTCGGGCTGCTCCAGCTCGATCACGCCGAGCACGTCGTCGAGCGTGAGTGGCTCGAAGTAGAGGCGGTTCGAGGTGTCGTAGTCGGTCGAGACCGTCTCCGGGTTGCAGTTGATCATCACCGCGTCACGGCCCGTGGCGCGAACCGCCTGGGCGGCGTGGACGCAGCAGTAGTCGAACTCGATGCCCTGGCCGATGCGGTTCGGGCCCGAGCCCAGGATCACGACGCTCGGTGCGCCGGACTGCTCAGGAACCTCGTGCGTCGGCCTCCCGTCGCGCCCCGGACGCTCCCAGCCCGAGTAGAAGTAGGGCGTGCTCGCGGCGAACTCGGCCGCACACGTATCGACGGATTTGAAGGTGCGGACCCCTCTGAAGGCAACCTCAGGTTCCCTCGCCATCTGCTCGAACTCGCGCAGGAACCAGGGGTCGATCGCCGTGCGCTCGTGCAGGTCCTCGACGGTGGCGCCGCGACGCAGGGCTTCCAGGATTTCGTCATAGCGGCTGGCGCCGGGCCGCTGCGCGCGCGCGAGCAGCTCGTCGAGCGGTAGGTCTGTCTCCGGCGAAACGTCGAGCTCCCTCGAGCGCATCGCCTTGAGGAAGGCCTGGGAGAAGGTGCGGCCGATCGCCATCACCTCGCCGACCGACTTCATGTGCGTCGTCAGCACCGGTTCGGCGCCGAGGAACTTCTCGAAGGCGAAGCGCGGCCACTTGACGACGACGTAGTCGATCGTCGGCTCGAAGCTCGCCGGCGTCGCGAGGGTGATGTCGTTGGGGATCTCCTCGAGGGTGTAGCCGACGGCGAGCCGCGCGGCGATCTTGGCGATCGGGAAACCGGTCGCTTTCGAAGCGAGCGCGGAGGAGCGCGAGACGCGCGGGTTCATTTCGATCACGACGATCTCCTCGGTGCGAGGATTGACCGCGAACTGGACGTTCGACCCGCCCGTCTCGACGCCGATCGCGCGGATCACGCACAGCGCCTGGTCACGCAGCTCCTGGTAGGTGGCGTCGCTGAGGCTCTGCTGCGGCGCGACCGTCACCGAGTCGCCGGTGTGGACGCCCATCGGGTCGACGTTCTCGATCGAGCAGACGATCACGGCGTTGTCGGCGCGGTCGCGCATCACCTCGAGCTCGAACTCGCCCCAGCCGAGCACCGACTCCTCGATCAGCACCTGGCCGATCGGCGAGGCGGCCAGCCCGCCGGCGACGATCCGCTCGTACTCCTCCGCCGTGCGCGCGATCCCACCACCCTGGCCGCCGAGTGTGAACGCCGGCCGGACGATCGCCGGCAGACCGATCTCCGACGCCGCGGCGGCGCCTTCGGCGATGCTGCTCGCGATCGCGCTCCGCGGGACGCGCAGGCCGGCTTCGATCATCGTCGCGCGGAACAGCTCGCGGTCCTCGGCACGGCGGATCGCGTCATAGCTCGCGCCGATCAGCTCGACGCCGAAGCGCTCCAGGGTCCCGTCGCGCGACAGCGCGCTGGCGAGGTTGAGCGCCGTCTGCCCGCCGAGCGTTGCGAGCAGCGCGTCGGGGCGCTCACGCTCGATGATCTGCGCGACCGGACCCGGCAGCAGCGGCTCGATGTAGGTCGCGTGCGCGAAGTCGGGGTCGGTCATGATCGTCGCCGGGTTCGAGTTGACGAGGATCACCTGGTAGCCCTCGGCCGCCAGAACGCGGCAGGCCTGCGCGCCCGAGTAGTCGAACTCAGCCGCCTGGCCGATCACGATCGGCCCCGATCCGAGGATCAGGATCCGCTTGATGTCATCGCGACGCGGCATCAGGCGCCGGCGCGCGCACGTGACAGCTCGCCGATGAAGCGGTCGAAGAGGTGCAGGGAGTCGTGGGGCCCCGGCCCGGCCTCGGGGTGGTACTGGACCGTGCTCGCCCCCGCCTCCGGCAGCCGCAGCCCCTCGACGGTGCGGTCGTAAAGGTTTATGTGGGTCAGCTCGGCCACGCCGAAATCGGTCTCCCAGCGCACCGGCTCGTCATTGTCGATCGTCCGCTCGCCGCCCGGTCCGAGCACCGCGAAGCCGTGGTTCTGGCTCGTTATCTCGATCCGACCGCTCTCGAGGTCCTTGACCGGGTGATTCGCGCCGCGGTGGCCAAAGCGCAGCTTGTAAGTGTCGAGGCCGACCGCCCGGCAGAGCAGCTGGTGACCGAGGCAGATCCCGAACACCGGCACGCGACCGACAAGGCCGCGTAGCTCCTCGACGATGTAGGAGAGCGCCGCCGGATCGCCGGGGCCGTTGGCGATGAAGACGCCGTCAGGCCCGTCGTCGAGCAGCTCCGAGGCACTCACGGTGCAGGGGTGCATCCGCAGGCGGGCGCCGCGAGCGCGCAGGTTCGCGACGATCGAGCTCTTGATCCCGGTGTCGATCACAGCGATCGTCGGCCCTTCGGCGCTGCCGCCGGTCGGCTCGAGCCACAGCGGCTCACGCGGGCTGACCTCGCGCGCCAGGTCGCGTCCGCTCATCGGCGGCTCTGCTTGGACCAGCTCGGCGGCCTCGGCTTCGCTCAGCGCATCCGGAAAGATCCCACCGCGCATCGCGCCGGCCTCGCGGATGTGGCGAACCAGCGCGCGCGTGTCAACGCCGGTGATCGCGGGGAC
>DATAJI010000098.1:0-4621 GCA_036262195.1 Solirubrobacteraceae bacterium | reverse complement strand
CGACCCGGCAAGACGCCCGGCAGCGTCGGCTCGCTGATCCTCGGGCTCTACGAAGGCGACGGCAGCTTGCGAGCGGTCGGCCACAGCTCCGCCTTCACGACGACCGAGAAGCGGTTGCTGCGCGAGCGGCTCGCGGCGTATGAGACTGGTGAGCGCGGCAGCGGCGAGCCGAGCCGCTGGAGCGCCGGCCGCGAGCTCGAATGGATTGAGCTACGCCCGGAGCTGGTCGTCGAGGTCACCTACGACCACGCGAGCGACGGGCGCATCCGCCACGGGACGACGGTGCTGCGCTGGCGCGAGGACAAGCCGCCCGGCGAGTGCCGCTTCGAGCAGCTCGACTAGCCGGCTAGCGCTTTCGCGCTCGGCTCGGCTGAACGCGTGGCCCCTCGCCGGGCTGCTTTGCGAAGTTGGGAGGCCACGGTGCGTCGCCGAGGCCCGCTGCCGCGTCGCGCTGAGCGAGCTCGAGCAAGGAGTCGAGCGAGCCAGAGTGGTCGTCGATCGTTGCCGACGGGTCGCCGCGCTCGGCGAGCAGTGACGGCACCGTGTCGAGCCGCAGCGCGCCCGGATCGACGTCCCGCAATTCGCTCCACAGAAACGGACACGACACGCGAGCGTCCACGGTCGCGCGGACCGAGTACGCGGAGGCGACGGTGCGGTCGCGAGCGTTCTGGTTGTAGTCGACGAACACGCCAACGCGTTCCTCCTTCCACCACTTGCTCGTAGCGCGCCCGGGCATCCGCCGTTCCACCTCGCGAGCGAGCGCCAGCGCCGCCAGGCGCACCTGCTCAAAGCCGTGATGGGGTTCGATGCGCACGTTGACGTGGATGCCGCGCGAGCCGGAAGTCTTTGGGAAGCCGAGTAGGTCGTGCTCCTCGAGCACCTCTCGAACGCACGCCGCGACCGCGCGAACCTCGTCGAAGCCGACCTCGGGCGTCGGGTCGAGATCGACGCGCAGCTCGTCAGGGTGATCGAGATCTTGGCGACGCACCGGCCACGGGTTCCAGTCGATCACGCCAAGGTTGACTCCCCAGACAAGATGCGCGGCGTCGTTGACGACCAGCTCTCGGGCCGAGCGTCCGCTCGGAAAGCTGACAGTCGCAGTTTCAAGCCAGGCCGGAGCGCTGTCCGGCACACGCTTCTGGAAGAAGAAATCGCCGCTCACACCGTCGACCCAGCGCTTCAGTGTCGTCGGTCGCTCGCGCAGGTGGCGGACGACCGCCGCTTCACATTCGACGTAGTAGTTGACGAGGTCCAGCTTGGTGAAACCGGCCTCGGGGAAGAACAGCTTGCCGGGGTTCGAGACGCGCACCTCGCGCCCGGCGAGCTCCAGCGTGATCGCATCGCCTTTCGCCACGCCTGAGAGGATTGCGCACGATGCCCCTTCCCCGCCGGCCGATCCTGGTTGCGCCGGACGCCTTCAAAGGGTGGGCCGCCGCCAGGACTGTTGCCGAGGCCATCGGCCGCGGGCTTGGAAGTGCTGGCTTGGAGTTCGATCTCGCGCCGATTGCGGACGGCGGCGAGGGGACAGCAGCCGTGCTGGTGGAGCAGCTGGGTGGGGTTGAGCGGCGGGTTGTGGTCCGCGACCCCTTGAGCCGTGAGGTCGAGGCTTCGTTTGCGCTGCTCGCGGATGGGCGCGCGGTGGTCGAGGTCGCTGCGGCCAGTGGGCTTGACCTAGTGGCCGAGGCGGAACGGGATGCGGAAGCCGCCTCTAGTGCGGGCACCGGCGAGCTGATCGTCGCCGCGTTCGAGGCTGGAGCGCGTCAGGTGTTGGTGGCGGCGGGCGGCAGTGCGACGAGCGATGGTGGAGCGGGGGCGATCGCTGTGATTGAGGCCGCCGGCGGACTCGGCGGCGCGGCGCTCACCGTGCTGTGTGACGTGCGCACGCCGTTCGAGCTGGCGGCGCCACGCTTTGCCCCGCAGAAGGGTGCGGATGCCGCGAGCGTGGTGCGCCTCGCGCGGCGGCTTGATCTCATGGCGGCGGGCCTACGGCGCGACCCGCGCGGCCTGCCGATGAGCGGAGCAGCCGGCGGGCTCGCCGGCGGCCTGTGGGCAGCGTTTGACGCGGTTCTCGTGCCAGGCGCCCCGTTCGTGCTCGACGCGCTTGACTTCGACCGTCGCCTGCGTGCCTCTCACGCGGTGATCCTCGGCGAGGGCCGACTCGACGCGACGACACTAGATGGCAAGGCGCTCGCCGAGGCCGCTACGCGCGCCCGTCAGCTCGGCGTCCCGGCTCACGCGATCGTGGCGGTCAACGCCATCGATCGGTTTGACGCCCGCATCCTCGACCTGCAAACCATTGTGCAGGCCAGAACGATCGATCAGTTGACCAGTGCCGCGATGGGACTCGCAGCGCAATTTTGATCTTGCAAGAGCCGTTGTTTTCGCCTGCGCAGCAGGCGAAAACCAATAGCTCTCGATACCCTCGTCTCGACTGATGGCCGAGAATCCGCCCGAACCGAGTCGGCCAGCGGTGCTGAGCCGCGCCCAGGCCTCGCTGCCTGGCAGGCGAGCCATCGTGATCGGTGCCGGCTCGTTCGGCACCGCCATCGCGGTGCTGCTGGCGCGCGCTGGGGTTCGCGCCACATTGCAGACGCGCACGGGAGCCCAGGCCACAACGCTGGCTGATGCACGTGAGAACGCGAAGTACCTGCCGGGCGTCGAGCTGCCGGCGGCCCTGCGAATCGAGTCCGTGGCGAGCGGCGTGTCCAGGGCGGACTTTGTCTTCCTCGCGATTCCCTCGACGGCGGTCGGAGAGGTGATCGACGAAATGACGGCGAGGGGTCTCGGGCGGGCCAACGCGATGGTGTCGCTGTGCAAGGGACTCGTGCCGCCGGATGGCGCAACGGCGACCGCCGTCCTGCGAGCGCGCGTCGGCGCTCACCGAACCGCCTGCATCGGCGGTCCGGCGCACGCCCAGGAGATGGTCAGTCATGGGGCGGCACTCGTGGCAGCGTCGCTTGATGACAGGCTGGCGGAGGGGCTCGCCGCAATCTTCACGCGCGCCGGAGTGGTCTGCGAGATCTCAAGCGACCCGATCGGTGTCGAGCTCGCCGCCGTCGCCAAGAACGCCGCAGCCCTCGCGGCCGGTGCAACAGAGGCGCAGGGACTGAACGCGGCGGGCGCCGCAGCCGGCCATATCTTCGCCGAGGTTTGGCGCTACGCGGCAGCCAACGGCGCCCTACCCGAATCGATGATCGGGCTCGCCGGAGCAGGCGATCTGGTCGCGACGGCGCTGGCGCCGCAGAGCCGAAACCGACGTGCCGGGGAGCTTCTCGCGCAGGGCGTCGGCGCGGCTGAGATCGAGCTCCAGGTCGGTCAGGCCGTCGAGGCCCTGGAGTCAGTCAGGTTGCTGGCCAGGGCAGTGCAGAGCAGCGGCTTTCCGGCGCCGGTGACGGTCGGGCTTTCACGGCTGATCTCGGGCGATCTGCCGCTCGAGGACTGGGTCGCACTCGTCCGCACCACCGTCCCGATGCGAATCGGCCGCCGCGGGTGGTGGCGGCGACTGCGGCTGCGACGCGTCAGCGACGCTCCACCAAGGTCGTGATCGCGGCCTCGTAGACTCCGCCGCCGTGCCCAGCCTCGGCGATCCGCACGTTGCCGTGCGCGCCGAGCGCGTCGCGTAGCGTCGGATCGTTCTCGAGCGCATTGCCGACAAGCCAGAACGTGCCGACGTGCGCCGCGGTCGCGAGGTCCTCGCGCGAGTCACCGACCGCAAAGGTCGTTTCGCGCGGCAAGCCGCGCACCCGCATGTGGAGCGCAACAGCCGCGGCCTTCGAGGCCCCAGCCGGGATCAGGTGGTAGCCACGAACGTGTGGGAGGCCTTCGAGGGCGGGCGAGCGAGCGTGCACCACGCCGTTGTCGACGAGCCTCAGGCCACCGTGACCAGCGCGACGCAGCAGTTCGTCCACCTCAGCGGCGTCCACGAGCCCGCGGAACATATGCGAGATCTCGTGTCCGGCGGCCCAGGGCTCGTGGTACTCGAGCCGGCCTGGGTAAGAGTCGAGCAGTAGCGCCGGGGCTCCGCTCGCCGCGATCTGCTCGTGGATGCTCAGCTCGCCTGGGAGGAGCCCGTCTGTCAACCATTGCTCCTCGCCGTCGAGCACGAGCACACAGCCCGCCTCGTAGATGAAGCTCGTCTGGCCAAAGAGTCGCGCATCCTCGGCGACAGTGGCGCGACCACGACCGGACATCAACACGACCTCAACACCCGCACGCAGCAGCGCCTCGAGCGCGCGGACACCGAGCAACGAGATTGAGCCCTCACCGTCGTGTAGTAGCGAGGCGCCGCGACCAAGCAGCGTCCCGTCGAGATCCACGTAGCAGGCCCGGGTGGAAGGCACGCTCATCGACGCACGAGCATCGGAGGCCGCTCGAGCGACGGCCTTGGCGCCTCGCGACCGAGTAGCGCCCCGGGCTCGAGCCCGGTCAGGCGTCCCTCGCGCTCGAGCCGCGCCGCGAGCACGCCAAGGACCTCGTAGGCCATCGTGCTGAGGGCGAGCAGCGGCTGATGGTGATTGTTGTGGATGTCGAGGTCGACCTGCGCCATCCCGTCGAGCCCGACCGTGGCGTAGGCGTCGAGCAGCATTGCGATCTCCACGCCGTAGCCCGTGGTGAAGGGCAG
>DATAJI010000097.1:0-2084 GCA_036262195.1 Solirubrobacteraceae bacterium | reverse complement strand
GCCCTGGCCCGCGAACTGTTGCGTAACTTTCCCAAGGGCCGGCGCCGCTCTTGCGCCGACGGCGATTCTTGCCGCGCCGGCCCTTGGGCAAGTTACGCAACAGTTCGCGGGCCAGGGCCGCGGGCTTGCGGGCCATTCGCGTGCGCGCGCCGCGCAGCGCCTCCTCCGCCTCGGGCGTGTGCGCAAGCGCCGCGGCGAGCAAGGCCGCCGACAGCCGCCGGTCCTCCTTGCGTGAGGCGTGCACGAGCCGGCGCGCGTTGCGCGCGTGCGCCGAGCCGCTGGAGTTGACCAGCAGGCCGAGCAGTCGCTTGGTCTCGGGCCAGCGCTGGACCGCGTACTCCTCGTGCACCTCGCGGGTGTACTCCGCGATCCGCCAGATCCAGGCGTTCGCCTGGTCGCGACGACCGATCCGCTTGTCGACCATCGCCTGCAGCATGATCTTCGCGCCCTCGCGACGCTCCTCACGGTTCCAGGTTCCGATGATGTCGATCGCCGTGTCGAACGCATCGGGATCGCGCGCGGCGGCGATCTCCGCGAGCGCCTTGAGGCGCAGCTGCGGGTTCTTGTTGCGTTGCACGGCAGTGATCAGGAAGCGGCGACGAAGCTCGCCCTCGCGGTCAAAGTGCAGCATCGCGCGGGCACGGCGCCAGCCGCTCGCCTGGACGCGCGCGCCGGCAAGCGCCGCCCAGACATGCTGCTCGCCGTAGTCGAGGTGCTCGACAGCGATCCGCCAGAGCTCGCGCTCGAAGACCTCGGCGCGCCGCTCGGGCTCGGCGCAGACCGGCAGGACACGACGCTCGACACGAACGCGGCGGCCACGACCGCGGCGGACAGGGCCGACGACTATCGCGCCGCCGCGGTACACATCGCGGTCGAGCAGCGAGTGCAGGGTGACGACAGGGTCGTCGTGCTTTGTCGCCGGGTGGACGAAGTCGACGACGAGGCCTGCCTCCTTGCCGGGGTGGCGGCGCGTCACCCGGCCGACGCGCTGCTGATAGATCCGCTTGGAGGCTGTCGGGGCGAGGTGGATGCAAACAGTCGCGCGCGGCGAGTTCCAGCCTTCGGCGAGCAGCTGGGCGTTGATCAGGACATCGATGTCGCCGCGCTCGTAGCGCGCAAGGATCGTCGCGAGCTCGCGCTTCGGGGTCTCGCCGGAGACCGCCATCGCCTTCAGGCCCTCGTTGCGGAATGCTTCGGCGAGGTTGTAGGCGTGGCGCACACCGGCGGCGTAGACGACGCCCGGGACGCCGTTGAAGCGCGTCTTGTAGAGATTCGCGACCGCAAGGTTGAACGGCAGCTGGTCGAGCAGCTCGGCGAGCATCTCCTGATCGAACTCGGTGTCGATCTCACCGCGGCGCAGCGGTACCTTCGCGATCGTCCGCACCCCGGGACCGGGCGGGATCCGCACGCAGCGAAGCGGGGAGATCACCCCGCGCCGGGCCGCCTGGGCGAGGTCGAAGCGCGAGGTCTGGGTCGGGAAGAGATCTGTGACGTGGCGCGCGATCAGGGCGCCGGTGGCGGTCATGCCGATGAACACAGGACCGGTCCAGGCCCGGATCGCGGCGCTCGTCTTCTCGCCCAGCGCGGTGTGCGCCTCGTCGCAGATCACGATCGCGTAGGCGTTCGAGATGTTGCCCGCGTTGCGTACGAACCACTGATAGGTCTCGACAGTGACCGGCCCGTTCGGGCCGTCCTCCTTGCCGAGTAGCGGCGGGGTGATGCGCTTCTTGTAGCCGCGGTCGCGCAGCTCACCGTTGAACTGATCGACGAGGTTGCGCCGGTGGGTCAGGATCAGCACGCCGCCGGTGCGCGACGCCTCGACGAAGCCGAGCGCGGCGACTGTCTTACCGGCGCCGGTCGCGTGCTCGAACCAGAAGCGCTTGGCGGCGTTCGGATCCTCGGGCTGCTCGGCGAGCTGCTCGTCGTCCTGCGGGACGTCGGCGTCGTCGGACTCCTCGTCCCAGCCCGCGAGTGCGGCCTCCGCCTCAGCGCGGTCAAGCTCAGCCTCGAGCTCGGCGGTCACATCGTCCTCATCCTCGTCGTCCTCGTCGAGATCGGCCGGGGCACGGGCGAACTCCTCGTCG
>DATAJI010000096.1:0-1641 GCA_036262195.1 Solirubrobacteraceae bacterium | reverse complement strand
ACGCGTGCGCTTAGCGTGGCTCGGCTACCCCGGAGTGGCTGCGGCTCGCTTCGCGGCGGCTACCTCCGTGCGCTTTGACACGCCGAGCTTGGCCAATACCGACGAGACGTGGTGGTCGACTGTCTTTGGTGAGATCACCAGTTTGGTGGCGATGCCCGCGTTGGTGCGTCCCTCGCAGAGCAATTCGAGCACTTCCTGCTCTCGTTGGGTCAGGCCGAGCGGATTCTCGCGCGTCGCGGCTCGCTGTCCGGCCGGAACGGATCGAATGCCGAGCGAGCGCATCTTCTGGCGAATGATCCGCGCCGTCGCGACGGCCCCGAGCGCGTCGCAGACGTCGAGCGCTCGTCGCAGGGCCAGCTCGTCAGGCGCATCGAGCAGCGCGAGCGCCGCGTCGTAGGGGCAGCCCAGCGCATCGAACAGTTCGGATGCCGCGCGCTGGTTTCCGGTGAGCTGCAGCCGGTAGGGCTCGGCCAGTTCGCGCTGACTCGTCCGGGGCGATCCGGTGCGTCCCAGCCACGCCGCGATCTCGCCGTTGAGCCAGGGATCGGTAACGTTAGCGCACGCATCGTCCGCGAGTTCGGCTTCTTGTCGCGCCGCGGTCAGATCGCTCTCGAGCCAGCGGGCCTCGGCCCGGGCCAGCCGGACGGCGCCGATGTACATCGGCCCGGTCGATCCGTCCGCGGCGGTCATCGCGGCATCCAGGTGTGGCCACACATCTCCCTTGTCGCGGCGCGCCGCGACCAGGGCCAGGCTGGTCATCGGGATCATGCGATTCACGGGCGAGGCGACGGAGGCAAGGACCGCCTCGGCGATTCCCGCCGACTCGTCCCAGCGCCCGAGCCGCTCCAGGCTCGACGTCCGCACACCGCGCAAGCAGTTGTAGTAGGTGCCGAGATCGTGGTCCTCGCAATAGGCGACGCCGTCGTGGAAGTACGGGTCGGCCTTGCCGTAGTCCCGGTTGCCGCAATGCTGCTCGTGCAGGTTCGTGTACGCGAAGCCGGCTTCGTTCTCGACTCCGTTCTCGAGGGCGATCGACAGCGCGCGGCGCAGCACTGGCTCCCAGTCGCCACCCGCGAACCACAGGGCCTGCGACTCTGTCGTCGCGGCCCGGCTCTGCATCGCAGGCACACCGAATCTGACCGCGAGTTCCTGGGCGCGCCGGGCGAGCGGGACGACGATGTCCCCGCACCCGGGTTCATTCCGATGCGCGGCGAGGCAAGCGTATGCCGCCGCGAGTTCCGCCGTGGGGCCCAACGGCTCCAAGATGGCGACGGCGGCCTCGGCTGTGGCGAGGATCTGGTCGCCGCGGCACAGCCGCCACAACGCCGCGGACATCCGCCGGAGCGTGTCGCCTTCGCCGAGGGGGTCTCCGGCCGCCCGCCAGTTCTCCAGCGCTCGCGTGTAGGCGGTCTCGGCATCGGGCCAGCGATCGATCATCGACAGCTCCGTCGCGAGCTCGATCCAGCGGGCCGCGATGCTGGCTGGCGCCTCGCCGTCCGCGAAACGCAGCGCGCGTTGGAACTGCCCGGCAGCTTCACGATGGGATGCCAGCGTGCGAGCGCGACGACCGGCCGCCGCCGCATGCTCCAAGGCCGCCGGGCCGTCGCCGGCCTCTTCGGCGTGAAAGGCCAGCCGGGCATC
>DATAJI010000095.1:0-6666 GCA_036262195.1 Solirubrobacteraceae bacterium | reverse complement strand
CTCTGGTCCCAGCAGAGTAGCGAACCGCCCTGACGGCCGTTTCGCCCAGGCGTGGCGGCCCTTATTCGCTCCCGTTGGCGCTCGGGCCGGCGCCGTTCTCAGCGACATCCTCGGGCCCCGTATCGGCGACGAGCGCGATCGCGCTGACGGTGTCGTCGTCCTTGAGGTTCATCAGGCGCACCCCCTGGGCGGCACGGCCGTAGCGGTTGATGCCGCGGACGCTCGTCCGCTGCACCATTCCCTCGTGGCTGATGAAGACGAGCTCCTCGTGCTCGCGAACCACGAGTGCGCCGGCGAGCGCGCCCTTGTTCTCCGTCAGCTCGATCGTCTTGACCCCCATCGTGCCGCGCCCCTTGCGCGGGTAATCGCTAAGCGCCGTTCGCTTGCCGTAGCCGTTTTCGGTGACGACGAGCAGCTCCTGCTCGTCGCTCGCGACGTCCATCGTGAGCACACGGTTGCCGGGTTGAGAGACGTTCATTCCCTTCATGCCGGACGTGTCGCGACCCATCGCGCGGACTGCGGACTCGTGCATCCGCACGGCCTTGCCCGAGCGCGACACCATCAGGATGTCGTCATCACCGCTGGTGCGGCGCACGGCTACGAGCTCGTCGTCGTCGCGAATCTTGATCGCGATGATCCCGTCAGCGTTGATCGGTGTGTTGTAGGCCGCAAACTCCGTCTTCTTGACGATGCCGGCGCGGGTTGCGAAGAGCAAGTAGCGGCCCTCGCTGTAGTCGCGCGTCGCGAGCACCGACTGGACGCGCTCGCCTTCACGAAGCGGCAGGATGTTGACGAGCGCGCGGCCTTTCGCGGTACGCGAGGCCTCCGGCAGGTCGTAGACCTTGGAGCGGTAGACCTTGCCGCGGTTGGTGAAGAACAGCAGGTAATCGTGAGTCGAGCAGATGAACAGGTGCTCGATGAAGTCCCCGTCCTTCATGTCCATGCCATTGACGCCTCGACCACCACGATGCTGCTGGCGGTACGTGTCGAGGGGAAGCGACTTGATGTAGCCGGTGCGCGTGATGGCGATCACCATCTGCTGGTCGGCGATCAGGTCCTCGATGTCGATCTCGCCCTCGGCGTGCGAGATCTCCGTGCGCCGCTCATCGCCGAAACGCTCGCGGATCTCGATCAGCTCCTCCTTGATCAGCGCGAGCACGCGGAGCTCATCGCCGAGGATCGTGCGCAGCTCGGAGATCCGCTCGAGCGTGTCGGCGTGCTCCTGCTTGATCTGGCCGGACTCGAGTGCAGTGAGCTGCGAGAGGCGCAGGTCAAGGACGGCCTGCGCCTGGATGACGCTGAGCTTGAAGCGCTCGATCAACTGCTCGCGCGCGTTCTCGCGATCCTTGGCGGCGCGGATCAGCGCGATTACGGCATCGAGGTTCTCGATCGCGATCAGGAGGCCCTCGAGAATGTGGGCGCGAGCCTCGCGCTGGGCCAGCTCGTGCTTGGAGCGGCGCACTACGACCTCGCGTTGATGCTCGACGTAGTGGTGGATGACTTCCCGCAGCGACAGTGTGCGCGGGACGCCGTCGACGAGCGCGACCATGTTGACGCCGAACGTCGTCTGCATCGACGTGTGCTTGTAGAGCTTGTTGAGCACTACCTTTGGAATCGCATCGCGCTTCAGCTCGATGACCAGGCGCATGCCGCGCTTGTCGGACTCGTCGCGCAGATCCGAGATCTCGGTGATCCGCTTGTCCTCGACGAGCTCCTTGATCTTCACCATCAGGCCGTTGTCGCCGCCCTTCTTGACCATGTACGGCAGCTCGGTGACGACGATCGCCTCCTTGCCGTGGGTCAGTGGCTCGGTGTGGGCACGCGCCTGCACGCGGATGCGGCCGCGGCCGGTCTCATAGGCATCCTTGATCCCGGCGCGGCCGAGGATGATTCCGGCGGTCGGGAAGTCGGGGCCCTTGACGTGCTTCGTCAGCTCTTCGACGGTGATCTGTGGCTGCTCGATGTAGGCGACCGTGGCGTCGATCACCTCGCGCAAGTTGTGCGGCGGGATGTTCGTCGCCATGCCCACCGCGATGCCTTGAGAGCCGTTGACGAGCAGGTTCGGGAAGCGCGCCGGCAGCACGAGCGGCTCCTGCTCGCTGCCGTCGTAGTTCGGCGCAAAGTCGACCGTGTCCATGTCGAGGTCGCGCAGCATCTCCATCGCGAGGCGCGTCAGCTGCGCCTCGGTGTAGCGCATAGCGGCCGCCGGGTCGTCGTCGACCGAGCCGAAGTTGCCCTGACCGTCGACGAGCGGGTAGCGCATCGAGAAGTCCTGCGCCAGCCGCACGAGCGTGTCGTAGATCGCGGAGTCGCCGTGCGGGTGGTACTTGCCCATCACCTCGCCGACGATTCGTGAGCATTTCGCCTTCGAGCGTGTCGGGCCGAGACCCAGCTCGCGCATGCCGTAGAGGACGCGGCGGTGCACCGGTTTGAGGCCGTCGCGGACGTCGGGCAGCGCTCGCGAGACGATCACCGACATCGCGTAGTCGAGGAACGCCGTGCGCATCTCGTCCTCGATCGCACGCGGCTCGATGTTGCCGCCGGTCAGCACGTCACCTGCCATTAGCGCGTCACCTCCTAGACATCAAGGTTGGCGACCAGCCGTGCGTTGGTCTCGATGAAGTCGCGCCGCGGCTCGACCTGGTCGCCCATCAGCATCGAGAAGACGCGGTCGGCCTTGACCGCGTCGTCGATCGTCACCTGCGCCAGCGTTCGCGACTGCGGATCCATCGTCGTACTCGCCAGCTGGTCGGCGTTCATCTCGCCAAGGCCCTTGAAGCGCGAGACGTCCTCCCCCTTCTGGGAGATCGTCAGCACGGCCGCGCGCAGCTCGTCGAACGTGTCGGCCAAGCTGTGCTGCGCGCCGAAGCGCACGTCGAACGGCGCCTGGCCCGCAAACTCGCTCAGCGCATGGTGAGCCGCGAGCAGCTGCTTGTAGTCCTTGGATTCGAACAGCGCAGCGCCCAGATGGTGCGTGCGCGCGAAGCCCGTCGTCTTCTCGGTGACGCGGACCACCAGATCCGCGTCACCGCTTTCGATCACCTCTGCGTGGTGTGAGCCGGCGCCGTTGCGCGCGGCGAGCAGCTTGACGACGTCTGCGGTGTTCTCCGCACCCTTCTCGAGGATTCCGGCTTCGCCGAGCAGGCGTAGCGCGTCCGAGCCGTGAACTGCGCGCAACGACGAAGAGAGAGCCTCGTACTGGCGCACCTGGCGCACGAGCTTCTGCCAGCGCGCCTCGGTCAGCTTCAGCGGCTTGCCGGCCGCATCAACGATCTCGAAGCTCTCGAGCTTGTCGTAGACGAGGATCTCTTCGAGGTCGGCTTCGTTCTCGATGTAGCGCTCGCGCTTGCCCTGCTTGAGCTTGTAGAGCGGTGGCTTCGCGATGTAGACGTACCCCGCCTCGATCAGCTCCTGCATCTCCCGGAACAGGAGCGTCAAGATCAGCGTCCGGATGTGGGCCCCGTCAACATCGGCGTCGCACATCAAGATCACCTTGTGGTAGCGAGCGTTCTCGATGTTGAAGTCGTCGCGAACCCCGGTGCCGATCGCCGTGATCAGCGCTTGGACCTCCGCGTTTTGGAGCACTTTGTCGATGCGGCTCTTCTCGACGTTGAGGATCTTGCCGCGCAACGGCAGCACCGCCTGCGTGTTGCGGTCGCGGCCCTGCTTGGCCGAACCGCCGGCCGAGTCGCCCTCGACGACGAACAGCTCGGCGAGCGCGGGATCCTTGACGGAGCAGTCCGCGAGCTTGCCCGGAAGATGCGTGTTCTCCAGCGCCGACTTGCGGCGGATCAGATCGCGAGCGCTACGGGCCGCTTCACGGGCTCGTGCCGCCGACACGGACTTGGTGATCACGGCGCGCGCGTCCTGCGGGTTCTCCTCGAGGAATTCGGCGAGGCCGGCGTTGACGACCGACTCGACGAACCCGGCCATTCCAGGGTTGCCCAGCTTGGTCTTGGTCTGTCCCTCGAATTGCGGGTCGGCAAGCTTCGCCGAGATCACGGCCGTCAGGCCTTCGCGCACGTCCTCGCCTGAGAGGTTCTCGTCCTTCTCGCGCAGCAGGCCTTGATCGCGTGCGTATTTGTTGATCGTCCGCGTCAGCGCCGAGCGAAAGCCGGAGAGGTGGCTGCCGCCCTCGTGCGTGTTGATGTTGTTGGCGAACGAGAAGATCGACTCCTGGTAGGAGGAGTTCCACTGCATCGCGACCTCCACCGCCCCCTCGCCGCTCTCCCCGGAGAAGTAGACGATCTTCTTGCCGACCGGCTCCTTGTTCTCGTTGAGGTAGGAGACGAAATCCTCGATCCCGCCGTCGTAGCAGAACTCGACCTGGTGACCGGGGCCACGCTCGTCGGTGAGCGAGATCTTCAAGCCACGCGTCAAGAACGCGGTCTCGCGCAGGCGCTCCTCCAGCGTGCCGAAGCTGAAGTCGACCGCTTCGAAGATCTCTGCGTCCGCGAGGAATGTGATCGTCGTTCCGGTTGGCTCCCCCTTCTTCAGCGCGCGGCCGCGCTTCTGCGCACCCTGCGGGACGCCCCGCGCGTACTCCTGCGTCCAGACGTAGCCGTCGCGACGGACCTCCACGAGCAGCCGCTCGGAGAGCGCGTTGACGACCGAAACGCCAACGCCGTGCAGCCCGCCCGAGACCTTGTAACCCCCGCCGTCGCCGAATTTCCCGCCGGCATGCAGCGTCGTCAACACGACCTCGAGGGCCGGGCGGCCCTCCTTCTCCATCACTGAAACGGGAATGCCGCGGCCGTTGTCGACGACCGTGACCGAGTTGTCGGCGCCGATCGATACCGAAACCGCAGTGCAGAAGCCGGCGAGGGCCTCATCCACAGAGTTGTCCACAACCTCGTAGACGAGATGGTGGAGTCCCCGCTCTCCTGTCGACCCGATGTACATCCCGGGGCGCTTGCGAACCGCTTCCAGCCCTTCTAGGACCGTGATGTCCTGTGCGTCGTAGTCGGCTGCGGTCCGCTTGTTGCTCTTGGCCAAAGGCCCTCCGATGACGTGAGAAAGCCCCGGGCGCCGGTCCTACATCGCCGGTCCGGGGCGGCTCTCGGTAGTTGACAGAACAATAGCACACTGGACCCCCCGAATCGAGCGGTTAGGGGCCCGAAAATACCTGCAAATCGCGGAAATCAACGGCGTCTGCGGGGGCCTCCAGCACCGTCCGCGCGGACGCGCACCGAGCGCAGCGCTTCGCGGCCGATCGCAGTGTTCAGCGAACTCACGAGCGAGGGGCCCATCAGCTCGAGCTCCGACGCCCAAACGGCATCGTCGCAAGCGATCTGCAGGACACCGTCGTGCTCGCTAAGCGGGCGCGCGCCGCGCGCGATCGCCTCGCCAACCACGCCGGCCCACACACGCTGGACCGAGCCGAGTGTGCTCGCGGGCTCGAGTCGCCCTTGCAAGGCACCAAGCGCCGCGCCGAGCGGCCGCGGCGCTCTGCGCCTGCTCATCGTGCCGCGCTCCGCGTCAGGTCCGCGACCGCGATCCGCTCGACGCCGGCAGTCTCCGCGCCGGGCACGTGTTCGAGCTCGGTTGTCGTGACGACGCTCTGCCCATAGCTCGCCAACGTTTCCACTAGGCGCCCCCGGCGCTCAGAGTCAAGCTCGCTCATCACGTCGTCGAGCAGCATCAGCGGCGGGCGTGAGCGCTCCGCTGCCAGCGCGTCGCGCTCCGCGAGCAGCAACGCAAGCAGAACGAGCCGTTGCTCACCCTGCGAGCCGTACGTCCGCAGGTCGCGCCCGTCGCGGCGCATTGCCAGGTCGTCACGGTGCGGGCCGTGGGTCGTGTAGCCACGCGCGAGGTCCCCCGGCAGCGCAGCCGCGATCTCCTCGGCGAGCTGCTCCGGAGTGCTCGCGGAGGAGCGGGCGCGGTAGCTGAGTCTCACGAGCCCACCGAGACCGAGGGCGGTGGCGTGGCTTGCGAACCGCTCAGCAACGAGCGCGCAGGCGCGGGCGCGGTTGGACGAGAGCTCAACCCCGAGCCGCGCGAGCTCGAGATCCCACGGCCGCAGCCCCGTGGTGTCAGCGCGACCGCCCCGGATCCGCGTCAGCAGCGCGTTGCGCTGCGCGAGCGCTTCGCCATAGCCGCGGCGGATCGCGGCGCGGGTCGGCCACAGCGCGGCGACGAGCTGGTCGAGGTGCGCGCGGCGAAGCTGCGGCACGCCTTTGATGAGCTCGAGGCGGTCTGGCGAGAAGACGCTGACGAGCGGGCGTTGCGGTGCGTCGAGCAGCCGTTCGAGCGGTGCCCCGTCGAGCGACAGCCGCTTGGGCTCACCCGGACTGAACCCGACGGCTAGCTCGTGCCTTCCGTCGTCGTCGCTGGCATCGACGACGACTCTCGTCGCGCCAGCGCCAAAGCGCACCAGCTCACGCTCATTAGCCGTGCGAAAGGAGCGGGCGGTACAGCCGAAATAGAGCGCTTCCAGCAGGTTGGTCTTGCCGGCGCCGTTTGCGCCGTGGACGACCGTCAGACCCTCGCCGAGGTGGGCTTCCGCGGCCTCGTAGGAGCGGAAGTCGCGCACGCGCAGGCGCTCGACCTGCACCGCGCCTCACGTGCCCAGCCGAATCGGCATGACGAGGTAGACGAAGCCACTACCGTCACCCGACTCGATCAGGCCAGGCCGCAGCGGACTCGTCAACCTGATCAGGACCTCGC
>DATAJI010000094.1:0-16194 GCA_036262195.1 Solirubrobacteraceae bacterium | reverse complement strand
CTCCCCGGCCGCTACGGCTACGAGGCCGGCCAGGCGGCGGTCGGCGACATGCTCGGGTGGTTCGTTCAACTCGTCGCCGG
This sequence comes from Solirubrobacteraceae bacterium, assembly GCA_036262195.1. Taxonomy (GTDB): domain Bacteria; phylum Actinomycetota; class Thermoleophilia; order Solirubrobacterales; family Solirubrobacteraceae; genus Palsa-513. The sequence continues at coordinate 16,114 of DATAJI010000094.1, read as the reverse complement.
CGCTCGCGACGGCGAGCGCTACGTCGAGCTCGAGCGCGAGGCGGCGCTCCTGAGGCCTGGGGCTAGCGGCCTGCTCGCGCTCGACTGGTGGAACGGCAACCGCACGATTCTCGCGGATGCCGATTTGAGCGGCGTGCTGAGCGGGCTCACGCTGCAGACGACTTCGGCCGAGATCTACCTTGCGCTGCTCGAGTCAATCGCTTTCGGCAATCGCCGGATCGTCGACAACTTCGAGGAACACGGCCTGCCCCTCGACCAACTCGTCGCCTGCGGCGGGATTGCCGAGAAGAGCCCACTGACGATGCAGCTGCTCGCCGACACGAGCGGACGCCGCGTGCTCGTGCCGGGCTCGACCGAGATCCCGGCGCGCGGCGCCGCGCTCTTTGGCGCCGTCGCGGCGGGGCCCGAGGCGGGTGGCTTCAGTGACATCATGGCGGCGATCGACGCGCTCGCACCAGGTACCGGCGCAACCTACGAGCCGGAGCCGGCGGCGGTCGCAGTCTACGATGAGCTCTATGCGCTCTACCGTCAGCTCCACGACACGCTCGGACGCGACCAGGTGGAGCTGCTGCACACGCTGAAGCGCATCCGCGAGCGTGAAGCTCCCCGCTCGCGCGAGCGTGAGGCGGCCTCGCTGTGAGCGCGATCGACGCAGTCCGGCAAGAGGTCGCCGAAGCGCACCGTGAGCTGACGCGGAGCGGCCTCGTCGCCTGGACGAGCGGCAACGTCTCGGCGCGGGTACCAGGCGAGGATCTAGTGGTGATCAAGCCGAGCGGGCTGAGCTACGACGAGCTCACGCCGGAGACGATGATTCTCGTCGATCTGCACGGCAACATCGTCGAAGGTGACCTGGCGCCGTCGAGCGACACGGCGACCCACCTCTACGTCTACCGCTCACTCGACAGCGTCGGCGCTGTCGCTCATACACACAGCCCGTACGCGACCGCCTGGGCGGCCCAGGGCTTGGCGATCCCCTGCGTGCTCACCGCGATGGCCGACGAATTCGGCGGCGATATCCCGATTGGCCCGTTCGCGCGGATTGGCGGCGAGGAGATCGGCGTCGCGATCGTCGAGACGCTCGCCGGAAGCCGCTCGCCGGCGGTGCTGATGCGCAGTCACGGCGTGTTCACGATCGGCGCGACGGCGCGCGACGCGCTGAAGGCTGCAGTGATGTGCGAGGACGTCGCGCGCACCGTGCTGCTGGCTAGGACGTTGGGCGAGCTGACGCCACTCGATCCGCGCGACATCGACGCGCTCCACGACCGCTATCAGAACGTCTACGGACAGCCGAGCACCGTCGGCGCGAGCGCAGGAACGCCGAGATGAGCTCAAAGCCGCTCGGGCAGCACGAGATCTGGTTCGTGCCCGGAAGTCACGCGCTCTACGGCGAGGCGGCGCTCGCGCAGGTCGACATTGACGCCCGCGAGATCGCCGCCGCGCTCGATCAGGCCGCGGAGATCGCGGTGCGCGTCGTCTGCAAGCCGGTGGTGATCTCCTCCGAGGCGATCCGCCAGGTCTGCGCTGAGGCCAACGACGCCGAGGCCTGCGTCGGCGTCGTCGTCTGGATGCATACCTTCTCGCCGGCCAAGACCTGGATCGCGGGGCTGAGCGCTCTCGCCAAGCCGCTCCTCCATCTACACACGCAGTTCCGGGCGGACCTGCCGTGGTCCGAGATCGACATGGACTACATGAACCTGCACCAGTCGGCCCATGGCGACCGCGAGTTCGGCTTCATCGCGACGCGCATGGGCCTGGCGCGCAAGACCGTCGTTGGGCACTGGGCCGCGTCCTCGACACGCCTGCGAATCGGCGCCTGGGCGCGGGCCGCCTGCGGCTGGCGCGAGTCCCAGCAGCTGAGCGTCGCGCGCTTCGGCGACAACATGCGCCATGTCGCCGTCACCGAGGGCGACAAGGTCGCCGCCGAGATGCAGCTTGGCGTGTCCGTTAACGGCTACGGCGTGGGCGACCTCGTGGACGCGGTGAGTGCCGTCAGCGACAAGGAGATCGACGCGCTGATCGCCGAGTACGAGGCGGCGTACGAGCTCGTGCCGAGCCTGCGCGGCGACGGCGACCGGCGCGACTCGTTGCGCGACGCGGCGCGGATCGAGCGCGGCTTACGCGCCTTCCTCGGCGCCGGCAACTTCGGCGCCTTCACCGACACCTTCGAGGACCTCCACGGCCTCACGCAGCTGCCAGGCATCGCAGCTCAGCGCCTGATGGCCGACGGCTTCGGCTTCGCGGGCGAGGGCGACTGGAAGACGGCGGCGCTGGTGCGGATCCTCAAGGTGATGGCAACAGGGCTGCCCGGCGGCACGTCCTTCATGGAGGACTACACCTACGACCTCTCGACCGACGAGCCGCTGGTCCTGGGAGCACACATGCTCGAGGTCTGCCCGTCGATCGCCGACGGGCGGCCAAGCTGCGAGATCCATCCGCTCTCGATCGGCGGCCGCGAAGATCCAGTGCGACTCGTGTTCGACGCCGCGCCGGGTCCCGCGATCGTCGTCGCGATGCTCGATCTCGGCGACCGCTTCCGCATCCTCGTCAACGAGATCGATACGGTCACCGCACCGCAACCATTGCCAAAGCTGCCGGTTGCGCGAGCGCTGTGGAAGCCGAAGCCCGACTTCGAGACCGCCGCGGAGGCATGGCTCGTAGCCGGCGGCCCGCATCACACCGTCTTCAGCGCCGCGCTCGACACCGAGACGATCATCGACTTCGCCACGATCGCCGGCATCGAGTGCCTGCGGATCGACGCCGACACGCGGATCCGTGACTTCCGCAACGAGGTGAACTGGAACCAGGCCTACTACCGCCTGGCGCAGGGGTTCTGAGCGAGCGGCAACGGACCGGCGCGGACGCGCGACCGACTGTTAGGCAAAATCCGCGGGCAGGAGTTCGAACGCACCACCGCTGATCGTTCGCAGCACGCTGAAGTGACGATGGTCACGCGTCAGCACTCGGTTCGTTCGGTAGCGATCGGCGATCAGGACCAGCGACGCATCCGCGAGACCGATCTTCTGATCCTGATAGCCGGCGAGGAGCTCCTGGGCTCGGCGCACATCCGTCAGCCCAAAGGCTGGGAGGTCCCACGCTCCACTCGATAGCTCATCTAAGGCGGCTAGCTCGGCGGAGATGCCGCGGCGCTCTGCGATGAAGTAATCGAGCTCAGCCAGCACGTACGGCGAGATGATGAACGGTCCGTCGTCCTGGCCGATCGTGGCGCTGACGGCCTGGTGGTGCGGATCGTTCGTATCGAAGAAAGCGTAGAGGGCGCTCGTGTCGCAGACGATCACGCTCAGTCCTCGCCGAAACCGGCAAGCGCCTCATCGACGTCGTCCGAAAATGGGGGCCCGTCCCCGGCGAACAGTCCGCCCCGGGGCCGCGGACGCTCGGCGCGACTCGTCACGATTTCGACCCCCGCACGGATCAGATCGGCTTCAGAGCGCCCCGACGCCGCCGCGGTGCGCTGGAGCGCCTGCTTGAGGCCCTCTGGCAGATAGACCGTCGTCTTGTTCATCACTCGCATGGTACCACCTATGGTGCCACCCCTTTCTTTTGCGTCAAGCGGTCACAACCTAGCCCCCAGCTGCGTCACTACCCGCATGGCGGCCGAGATCCACGTGAGCGATCGCGACCTGCTGCGCCGCACGCGCGAAGGTGACGCCGAGGCGTTCGGACACTTCTACCGCCAGCGCCGCGGCATGGTCCTCGCCTATCTGCGTCTGCGCGTCCCGAACGCCGAGCTCGCCGCGGACCTAATGTGCGAGACGTTCACACAGGCCCTGGTCGCCGTTCACGATCATCAACGCGAGCTTCCGGTGATCCCGATCGCCTGGCTGCTGACGATCACGCGCAACGAGCTGATCGACTCGGTGCGTCGCGGGCGCGTCGCCGACACGACGCGGCGGCGCTTGGCTATGGAGCCGCTCGAGCTGTCGGACCGCGATATCGATGCGATCGAGGACGCCGCTGCCGACGCCGCCGCCGTTGCCGAGCTCGAGACCGTGCTCCCCGCCGACCAGTTCCAGGCGCTCAGTGCGCGCGTGCTCGATGGCCGCGACTACGAAGACATTGCGAGCGAACTTGAATGCTCGCCGAGCGTCGTGCGAAAGCGCGTCAGCCGCGCCGTCGCCGCGCTGCGTTCAAGCCGAGAGGAGAATCGATGAACACCGCACTCGACGAATTTGAGCTGACGCTCATAAAGGCCGCGCGGGCCCTCCGATCCGCGACGACGGTGGCGCCGCTGGTGCGGGGCGGCCACGAAAGACGCCGTCCGCTGGCGCGCCGCCTTGCGCTCGCCGTTCCGACGGCGTGGCTGGTCGCTGCGTGCGCCGCGGCGGCCGGCGCCGCTGGGGGCACCGGGTATTTCATCTACCGCCTCCTGCAGGAGAACCCGACCACCGAGACGATCGCGAGCTTCACCTGCGACACGGGAGCGACCGTGAGCGCCAGCGTCCAGGCGGTCACCGGCGACCCCCTGGTTGATTGCGCCGCCGTGTGGCCGAGTGCCACAGCTGGGCGCGAGTCGGCGCCGCCGTTGACGGCATGGGCTCCATCGAAAGCCAGCTTCGGGGCGGTCGTGCAGCCGACCGCGGCGGGAGCGCCGTCCTACACGAGCCGCTTGACCGCTAGCGGCACTCGCGTCCACTTCACTTGGCATCGGCTCCCCATCGGTTGGACAGTCAACCTCACAGTCGTCGAGCTGACCGATCAACTGAATGATCTTCCGAGCAAGACAATCAACGGCTACGGGCCGCTGTGCACATACGCAAGCCGCGCCATTCGGCTCGCCCGCTCGCTGATCGCCGCCGATCATGCGAGCGGCTGGCGCGTCAGTATGAGCGCTACAACAGGCGCACTCTCCCCCGGATGCCGTCCGATCCTCGATGATGTCGACGCGCGCAGGCACACCGTGCGACTTGGTCAGCTACCCACCGAGCCGCGACCGAACTTCAGTCACCTGCGCGCGGCGGTCCGCCGTCAAGACATTGCGGCGTCGAAACGCTGGTCGCACCTCCATTCCGAGCTCGTCGCGCTCCAGGCTAGGACAAACACCGTGCTCAACGCGCGTTGTTCATCCGTTGCCGACGCGGCCGCGCTCTGGGTCCACAACGCAGCGGCAGTAGGGATCCGTCAGACAACGCTCGCGTACTACCGCTACGTCAATGCGCATCCCCCGGCGCCGTCAAGCCCGCTCAACAGGTACTACACGCTATTCAGGCAACCGGCCTCGCAGCACACGGGCAGCTGCGCACACATACTCGTGTTGGCGCAAGGCGGCGGCAGCATCGACGTCTACGCTGCCCGAATCCGGCCGTAGCGCTATTCGAGCGTCGTACCGGCGCGAGCGTCGCCGGCCGCTAGCAGGCGATCGCGGAGCTCGCCCTCCTCTTCGGGGCTCGCATCCCACCGCGACGGATCCGGGAGGTCCTCTAGCGAGCGCAAATCGAAGACCTTGAGGAAAAGCGGCGTCGTCGTGTAGAGGACGGCGCCGAACTCCGAGCGGCCGCCCTCGGCGATCAGGCTGCGGTCGAGCAGCGTCGCGACCGGCGACTCAGCGTTGACACCGCGGATGCGCGCGATCTCCGGGCGCGAGACGGGCTGCAGGTAGGCGACGATCGCGAGAGTCTCGAGCTGCGCCGCTGTTAGCCCGCTGTGGCGCGTACGGCCGAGCAGCGTCCGCGCGGCGTCCTCGGCCAGCGGATCGCTTGCCAGCGTGTAACCACCGGCGACCTCGCGCAAGAGCAGTCCGCGCGCTCCCGGCGCAAAGATCTCGCCAAGCTCGGTCAGAGCACCAGCGATCTCAGCCGTACCCGCAGCGGTCGCCTCGGCGAGCTCCTCGGCGCTCAGTGGATCGCTCGACAGGAACAGCAGCGCTTCCAGCGTGCGGGCGAGGTCACTGCTCACGCGCGCGCCCTCGCTGCCGGGCGGCTCAATGCGCGCACGGTGATCTCGCCGAACGGCTCCGCCTGATCCCAGCTCAGCTCGCCACGCTTGTAGAGCTCGAGCAGCGCGAACACGGTGACCGCCACGGTCATCCGGTCGGCGCCGGAGACCGCGTCGTCGAAGCGCAGCTCGGCGGCCTGGCGCAGCAGCTGGCGGAGGTGGGAGATCCGGTCGGTGACGCTGACGCGCGCGACGAGGACGTGGCTCAGGTCGAGCCGCGGCGGTAGCACCAACAGGCCGGCGATCGCCTTGCCCAGGCTTGCCGGATCCCAGACGCCGGGCGGGGCATCGTCGAGGTCGGCGCGACGGAGCTCCGGCGGCAACGGCGCCTCGCGGTAGCGCACCGCTGGAGCAGCGGCGACCAGCTCGCCGAGGTGCGTCGCCGCGACGCGGTAGCGACGCGCCTCGAGCATGCGCTGCAAGAGCTCCTCGGCCGCCTCGTCGGGCTCGAGCTCGAGCTCGTCGATCTCCTCCCCGGGCAGCAGCAGGCGCGACTTCAACTCGAGCAGCGCCGCAATCAGCACGATGAACTCCGTCGTTGCCTCGAGGTCGAGCTCGCCGCGCGCTTCAAGATGGTCGATGTAGCCGACGACGACCTCGGCAAGCGAGAGCTCGCGCAGGTCGACCTCCTCGCGCAGGATCAGCGTGAGCAGCAGGTCGAAGGGCCCGCTGAAGACATCGAGATCGAACTCCAGCTCGGCGACGTGCATTCGCCGGAACGCTAGCGCGGCGTGCCGACACCCATCGCGTCACGCACATCGACGAGGGTCTCGGAGGCGATCGCGCGGGCCCGCTCAGCACCGGCGGCGAGCACCGCCTCGAGCGCGGCGCGGTCGGCGTGGAGGTCGCTGTAGCGCTCGCGGACAGGCGCGAGATACTCGGTAACCGCGGCTGCGACCGCGGCCTTGAAGTCTCCGTAGCCGGCGTCTACGTATTCACGCTCGACCTGCTCGGGGGCGATCTCGCGGACCGCCGCGAGGATGTCGATCAGGTTCGCGATTCCTGGCTTGTCGGCCGCGCGCCGCACGCCGCTGCTGGAGTCGGTGACCGCCCGCTTGAATTTGCGCTCGATCTGCGCCGGCTCATCGAGCACGTAGACGGTGCCCTCCTCGCTACCGCCGGTCGTCGACATCTTGCTCGTCGGATCCTGTAGATCCATGATGCGCGCGCCAACCTCGGGGATTCGCGCGTCGGGGACGACGAGCTGCTCGCCGAAGCGCGAGTTGAAGCGGATCGCGATATCGCGCATCAGCTCAAGATGCTGGCGCTGGTCCTCGCCGACGGGAACGTCCTGTGCGCGGTAGGCGAGGACGTCTGCGGCCATCAGCACCGGGTAGAAGAAGAGCCCGGCCGAGACGAGCTCGCGCTGCTTGCCGGACTTCTCCTTGAATTGGGTCATCCGCTGGAGATCGCCGTAGGCCGTGACCGAGGCCAGCAGCCAGGCCAGCTCAGTGTGCTCGGGCACGTCGCTCTGGCGGAAGAGGATGCAGCGCTCCGGGTCGAGGCCGGCGGCAAGCAGGATCGCCGCCGTGTCGTAGGTCCGCTCGCGTAGGTCGTCGGGGTCGAAGTCGACCGTGATCGCGTGGAGATCGACGATGCAGTAAATCGCCTCGCCGCGGTCCTGCCCCGCGACGTACTGCACGATCGCGCCGATGTAGTTGCCGAGGTGCTTGCGCCCGGTCGGCTGGATGCCCGAGAAGATCCGCATGACGGCGGAGGCTACCGGTGGCGGGCGGTTCGCCGATCGCGAAGGTCGCTCATCCCAGCGGCTGGCGCAGCACCGGCTTCTTCGCGGCGCCCGCCTCGTCGAGCCGCCGGACCGGTGTCGTGTAGGGGGCGTTGCGGGCGACCTCGGGGTCTTCGCGGGCTTCTCGGAGGATCTCGGCGATCACCTCGGCGAAGCCGTCGAGCGTCTCCTTGGTCTCGGTCTCGGTCGGCTCGATCAGCAGTGCCTCATCGACGAGCAACGGGAAGTAGACCGTCGGTGGGTGGTAGCCGTGGTCGAGCAGGCGCTTGGCGAGGTCAAGCGTGCGGATCCCGAGCTCGGACTTCATCGGCGCCCCGGTCAGCGCAAACTCGTGCATGCAGATCCGGTCGTAGGCCGGCGGCAGCAGATCGCAGACGCCGAGCTGGCGCAGGCGTGCAAGCAGGTAGTTGGCGTTCAGCACCGCGACCTCGGAGGCGTCGCGCAGTCCGCTCGCACCGAGCGAGCGGATGTAGGCGTAGGCGCGCACGAAGCAGCCGTAGTTCCCTTGAAAGCCGCGGAGGCGACCAATCGACTTTGGTCGCTCGTAGTCGAGGTCGAACTCGCGTCCCGAGCCATTGCTCCGATCGCCACCATGGCGCACGATCACCGGCCGCGGGAGATATGGCGCGATCCGCTCGGAGACCGCGATCGGCCCCGCGCCGGGACCGCCACCACCGTGCGGCTGCGTGAACGACTTGTGCAGGTTGAAGTGGACGATGTCGAAGCCCATATCGCCGGGCCGCGAGATCCCCATCACCGCGTTGAGGTTCGCGCCGTCGTAGTAGGCGGTCGCTCCGACGTCATGGACGATCCGCACGATCTCCTCGATGTTCGCGTCGAACAGGCCGAGCGTGTTCGGGTTGGTCAGCATCAGGCACGCGGTGTCCTCGTCGGCTTTTGCCCGCAGATCGTCGAGGTCGACTCCGCCAGCTGCGTTGGTGCCCACCTTGACGACGTCGTAGCCCGCCATCGTCACCGTCGCCGGGTTCGTGCCATGCGCCGTGTCGGGCGTCAGAACGGTCCGTCGCGGCGCGCCGCGGTCCTCGTGGTAGGCGCGCGTCAGCAGCACGCCGGCGAGCTCTCCGTGGGAGCCGGCCGATGGCTGCAGCGAGACGTAGGGCAACCCTGCGATCTCGGCGAGCGCGCGCTCGAGGTTCCACATCAGCTCGAGCGCGCCCTGAGCTCGCTGTGGGTCCTGCAGCGGGTGCAGCCGCGCGTGACCGGAGAGCCCAGCGACGCGCTCGTGCAAGCGCGGGTTGTGCTTCATCGTGCATGAGCCGAGCGGGTAGAAGCCGGTGTCGAGATCGAAGTTGCGACGCGACACGCGCACGTAGTGGCGCACCAGCTCGGGCTCGGAGACCTCCGGCAGCCGGGCCGGTTCGCTGCGGCGCAGCCGCGGCGGGATCAACTCGTCGAGCGGGCGCTCCGGAACGTCGAGCGGTGGCGGCGAGAACGCGCGCCGGCCAGCCTGACCCTTTTCGAAGATCGTTACCGCGCGGTCGCGCTGCATCGCCGTCTCGGCGCGCGTCATCGTGCCTCGCCCCCGCGGCGCGGCGCGGGTGCGCCGCTGCGCTCCGCCGCGACCGCGCGTCCGAGGACGTCGGCCAGCAGGTCGATCTCGGCGCGGCTTCGCTGCTCGGTGATCGCGACCAGCAGGCCGTCCGGGTACTCGGGGTAGTCGATCGCCAGCGGGTGCCCCGGGTTGACATGCTCGGCGGCACAGCGCGCGATTACGCGCCGCACGGCTTCGAGATCGCCGACGCCGAGTGACAGCGCGAACTCGCGGATCGCCGGCTGGTCGTGGAGCGCCGCAACGCCGTCGATTGCCGCAAGCGTGTCCCGTGCGTAGGCGGTCCGCTGCACGAGTAGCTCGCCCAGCTCGACGAGACCGTGGCGGCCGAGCCAGGAGAGGTAGACCACGCCCGCGAGCGCGTTCAGCGCCTGGGCAGTGCAGATGTTGGAGGTCGCCTTCTCGCGACGGATGTGCTGCTCGCGCGTCTGTAGCGTGAGCACGAAGCCGCGTCGCCCATCGACATCGACCGTCTCCCCCGCGATTCGCCCCGGCATCCGCCGCACGTGCTCATCGCGCGCGGCGAAGAAGCCGAACGACGGGCCGCCGAAGTCGAGCCTGTTGCCAAGCGTTTGGCCCTCACCGACGCAGACATCAACGCCGAGTCGCCCGGGGGCTTCGAGGATCCCGAGCGTCAGCGGGTCCGCGCTGCAGACGCTAAGCGCCCCATGTTCGCGCGCGGCGGCGATCAGGGGCGCCGGATCCTCGACGGCGCCGAGGTAGTTCGGCTGCGAGAAGAACACGGCGCTGACGTCGTCCTCGATCGCCTCGCTCCAGGCGACGAGGTCGGTGACACCATCGGCGAGGGGAACCTCTGTAACGGACATCTCGTAGCCGGCACAAAGCGTGGTCAACGTCTCACGGGCGTGCGGGTGGACGGCACGGGAGATCACGAAGCGCTTGCGGCCGTTCGTCAGCTTCGCCAGGTAAGCGGCTGCCGCGAGTGCCGAGGGGCCCTCGTAGACGGACGCGTTGGAGACGTCCATCCCGGTCAGCTCACAGATCGCTGTCTGGTACTCGAACATGACCTGCAGGCCGCCCTGCGAGATCTCGGGCTGGTAGGGCGTATACGGCGTCAAGAACTCCGAGCGGGCCATCAGCATGTCGATCACCGCCGGCACGTAGTGGTCGTACATGCCGGCGCCGAGGAAGGAGACCTCATCCTCGACCGAGGTGTTGCGGGCGGCGAGCGCGCGCAGCTCGGCGTAGACCTCGGCTTCACCGAGGCCCTCAGGCAAATCCAGCGGCGCGCTTCGCCTGACGGCGTCGGGAATCTCGGCGAATAACTCGCCGACGCTGGCGACCCCGATCGCCTCGAGCATCGCACTGCGGTCGGTGTCGGTGACCGCCGTGTAGCGCGTCATCCGTCTAGCGCGGCGACGTAGGCGTCGCGCTCCAGCAGCCCCTCAGCTTCGCCGGCGTCGGCGATCCGGATCTTCACCATCCAGCCCTCGCCGTAGGGGTCCTCGTTGACGAGCTCGGGGTTCTCGGCGAGCCGGTCGTTGACCTCGACGACCTCCCCGGAGAGCGGTGCGTAAACGTCGGACACGGCCTTGACCGACTCGACCTCGGTGTAAGGCTCGTTCTGGGAGAGCTGCGCGCCGATCGCCGGAGCATCGAAGTAGACAATGTCGCCGAGCGCATCCTGGGCGTGCCAGGTGATGCCGAACGTCGCGACATCTCCCTCGATCCGCGCCCAGTCGTGCTCGGGGTGGTACAGCAGCTCAGGTGGGTAGGAGGCTTCTGCCACGTGCTTGCCCGATCAGCCTAACGCTCGGCGAGTCACGGGTCACGCGTGCCTGTACAGAGGGCGTTCGGCGACCACGCCGCGGCGGACCTTGCCGCGCACGTCGACGTCGAACTCGCTGCCGACCGCGCTGCGCTCGCGCGGCAGGTAGGCCAAGCCGATGCCGATCTCGAGGCTTGGCGAGAAGGTCCCGCTCGTCACCTGCCCACCCCCAACGACGGGATCCCCGGCGCGGGCAACGCCCCGCTCGATCAGCTTGAATGGCACGAGCCGCTCGGGCGGCGGATCGCTACGCGCCGCGCCGACGGCCGCCGCGCCAACGAAGCCGGTGTCCTCCTTGCAGCACCAGCCCAGGCCCGCCTCGACGGGTCCATGGTCGCTCGAGAGATCGTTGCCGTAAAGGTGGTAGCAGACCTCGGTGCGCAACGTGTCGCGCGCCGCGAGTCCCGCCGGACGGGCGCCGCGGCGCACGAGCGCATCCCACACGTTCGGTGCGTCGGCCGGTGCGATCAACAGCTCGACGCCGTCCTCGCCGGTGTAGCCGGTCCCGCAGACGAGCGCCTCGACGCCGTCGATCGTCCGCTGCGCGACGGTCATGCGATGCGGCAGCGGAGCGCTGGCGATCGCTTGCACGATCTCGCGGGCGAGCGGTCCTTGGACGGCGAGCATCGCGTAATCCTCGGCGCGATTGATGATCTCGACATCCAGCTCGTCGCGGTGGGCGATGAACCAGCCGAGGTCCTGGGCGTGGTTCGCGGCGTTGGTCACCGTGAGGTAGCGCTCGGGTCCGAGCCGGTAGGTGAAGCAGTCGTCGAGCACGCCGCCGTCCTCGCGGCAGAGCACGCTGTACTGCGCGCCTCCGACCTCGAGCTTGGAGACATCGTTCGATAGGAGCCGCTGGAGCAGCTCGAGCGCTGCCGGCCCACTGGTCTCGATCTCGCCCATGTGGGAGACGTCGAAGATGCCGGCGGCGGTCCGTACCGCGCTGTGCTCGGCAATGACCCCCTCGTACTGGACCGGCATCTCCCAGCCGGCGAACGGGACCATCCGCGCCCCAAGCGCTACGTGCTTCTCATAAAGCGACGTGTGACGCAGCGGCGTCGCCGACGCGGTCGCGGTAGCCATTCGCGCAGGCTAGCGCGTCGCCGCTCTCGGCCTACTAGCGCAGGAACGGCGGAACGTCGATGTCCTCGTCGCGAATCTCGAGCGAGGAGCGTTGACGGTCTCCGACGCGCGCGGGACGGTCACGGCCCGGCCTGTCGCTGCGCGGCCGATCGCGGTCGCGCGGGCTTCGTGGCAGCGGATCGACCGGCTCGCGCCGGCTCGCGCGACTACGGGGCTCTGGCGGTGGCGCGAAGCCGGTACCGATCACCGTCACGGTGACCTCCTCGCCGCGTTGCTCGTCGACGACTGCACCGAAGATGATGTTGGCGTCCGGGTCCGCAGCCGCCTGCACGATCTCGGCAGCCTCGTCGACCTCGAACAGCCCGAGGTCGCGCGGGCCGGTGATGTTGATGATGATGCCGGTCGCGCCCTGGATGTCTTCCTCGATCAGCGGCGAGCTGATCGCCTGTTGCGCTGCGTCGCTCGCGCGACCCTCGCCGACTCCGGTGCCCATCCCCATCATCGCCGTGCCAGCCCCGGTCATGATCGTGCGGACGTCCGCGAAGTCGAGGTTGATCAGGCCGGGCACGGTCACGAGGTCGGTGATGCCCTGGACGCCAAAACGCAGCACGTTGTCGGCGACCTTGAACGCCTCGACCATCGTCGTCTTCTTCTCGACGATCGTCAGCAGTCGCTCGTTGGGGATCACGATCAGCGCGTCGACCTGGTCGCGCAGCCGGCGGATCCCCTCCTCGGCTTGGCGCATCCGGTGCGTGCCCTCGAAGTCGAACGGCCGCGTGACGATCCCGATCGTCAGCGCTCCGATCTCCTTCTTGGCGATCTCGGCGATCACGGGCGACGCGCCGGTACCGGTGCCGCCGCCCTCGCCCGCCGTGACGAAGACCATGTCCGCGCCCTTCAGCGACTCCTTGAGCTCGTCGCGTGACTCGGACGCGGCGCCGAAGCCAGTCTCGGGGTTCGCGCCGGCGCCGAGACCGTGGGTCAGCTCGCTGCCGATGTTGATCTTGACGTCGGCATCCGAGGACTGCAGCGACTGGGCGTCCGTGTTGGTGGCGATGAACTCGACGCCGCGGAGGCCCGCGTCGACCATTCGGCTGACCGCGTTCGTGCCCGCGCCGCCAACACCGACGACCTTGATTACCGCTAAGTAGTTACCGCCGTCCATATGAATAAGAGTCTCGACTGACACAGAAGGGTTTTTAGACGCCGCGGAGACGGCGCCAGAAACCCACGTTATGCAGGGGTCCTGTGCCTGTCAACGCCAAGCGCATGGCGCAAGCATCGTTGCAGATGTTCCAAGTCTCAACTCTAGAGTGATTCATCGACCGTGCCAAGTCATCCTGAAGTGGAGCTTGAGGCCTCGGACGAGGCCGCTCCTACGATAGTTGCGACGCTCGCCGAGCTCTGCGCGGGGGCGCTCGGCTCCTCAGTCGCCGCGTCGCCGACAAATGCAGCCGGCCGAGCTGGCAGCGACACGTCGATGTAGCGCGCGCCATGCGAGCTTGAGTTCGCGAGCACGACCGCAGCCGAGTCCCACTTCGCCTGGCGGAGCGCATCGTCGCCGAAGTAGATCAGCGGGCCGTGTCGCAGCCGCACCGTGAGGCCCTCGCTGCTGAGGCGGACCTGGTAGACGTGGTGCAGCAGCGGTTTGGGCGCGGCGGCGAGCAGGGCCAGCTCCTCGCGTGCCAGCGGGTCGTTCACGCGGTCGCCGTCCGGGGCGTCGCTCGAGCGGACCAACGGCAGGGTCCGCGACGGCGCCAGGCCGGACAGCACGTGATCGTTGCTGGCCACGGCGACGATCGTCCCGTTGTAGTCGAGTCGCGCCAGCGGTCGGCGCTCGACGACGGTGATCCGCACGCCGTGGGGGAACACGGTGTCGGCGCGCAGGCTCGCGACCGACTGGTAATCGGACACGGCGGAGCGCAGGCGGCCGAGCGAGAAGTCCGTGGTCGTCATCTCGCGTGCGGTCAGCTCGAGCGTCGACGCGATCTGCGGCGCGGCGTTGCCGGCGAGGCCGCTGATGGTGACGCTCTGCACCTGGAACAGCGCCAGGTCGCGCAGCACCCCAAGCCACAAACCAAGGCCTGCGAGTAGCGCGAGCGCCGCCAAGCCAAGCTTGTAGCGCAGGTACACATCTCGGGGTTCGCGCTCGAACGCGGAACCCCTACCCGCTCGAGCCCGGCTGCTCCCAGGGAAAGCTGATCGCGCCGAACGCCTGCACCTCGCGCTCGAGCGCGATTCCCGATTGCTCGAGCACGCGCTCGCGGGCGAGTGCCATCAGCGACACGATGTCGGCGGTGCTCGCCGTGCCGTCGATGTTCTCGACGAAGTTCGCGTGTTTGCGTGACAGGCGCGCGCCGCCGACCCTGAGCCCGCCCGCTCCAGCCGCGGCTAGCAGCGCTCCGGCTGTCTCTCCCGGCGGGTTCTTGAACGTCGAGCCGAACGTCTTGATGCCCTTGGGCTGCGCCGCGTGGCGGAGCGCGCGCAGCTCGGCGAGCGTCTCCCGCACGGCCGCCGGGCTCGATCGCTGGAGCCCGAACCGCGCGGCCGTGACGACCTCACCCGGGCCGAGCGCGGAGCTGCGGTAGGCGAAGCCGAGCTCCTGCGGGCGGCGGCGTGAGACGCCGTCGACCGTCGCGACATCAACCCATTCGAGCACCGTGGCGAGCGCTCCGCCGTAAGCGTTCGCGTTCATCCGCACGGCTCCGCCGACGGTCCCCGGAATGTTGACGGCAAACTCGATCCCGGCGAGCCCGAGCGCGGCAGCTCGCGCGGCGAGCGCCGGCATGCGGACGCCGCCGCCGCACTCGACTGCGTCGGCTGAAGGCTCGATCCGTGCGAGCGGGCCCTCGAGACGGATCACGATGCCCTCGACGCCGGCGTCCGCTACGAGCAGGTTCGAGCCTGAGCCGATGACCCGTATCTGATGTCCGTCTCGTCGCGCGAACGCGAGTAGCTCGAGGACATCGTCGAGCTTCGCGGCGCGTGCGAAGAGCTCCGCGGGTCCCCCGGTCCGCACGGTCGTCAGGCGCGCGAGCGGGTAGTCGTGCTCGAGCTCAACCATCGCTACTGACGAGTCGCCGACCGAGCTCGTCGATGTCGCCCGCCCCCATCACGAGGAGCAGGTCGCCGGGCCCGAGCAGGCAATCGAGCACCGCCGTCGCGACGCGTTGCTCGGGCAGCCAGTAGACGGGCTTGCCTCGTGCCGCATCGGCCGCGGACTCAGCGACCATCAGGCCGCTGACGCCGGGGAAGTCAGCCGCCTGCTCGCGCGCCGGGTAGACGTCGAGGACGACGACCGAATCGGCGGCGGCGAGCGCCCGACCGAACTCGCGTCGCAGCGCCCGGGTGCGCGAATAGAGATGGGGCTGGAAGGCGGCAATCAGCCGCTTGGGGGCGAGCGTGCGGGCGGCGGCGAGGGTCGCAGCGATCTCGCTCGGATGATGGGCGTAATCGTCGTAGACCTCGGCGCCGGCCGGTGTCGCACCGAGTCGCTCGAAACGCCTGCCGACGCCACGGAACTCGCGCAACGCTCGGGCGGCAGCGGCGAGGTCGGCGCCGATCAGCCGCGCCACGCTGAGGGCGGCGGCGGCGTTGCGCGCGTTGTGGGCGCCTGGCACGCGGAGCTCGACCTGCACGCCGTCGTGCTCGAAGCGCGAGCCTCCGGCCGTCAGCTCTGGCGTCGCGTCATATGTGACCGCTGGCCCTTCGCGCAGCGCGAGCAGCTCCGGCCGGTCCCAGATCACGGCCTGCGGAGCGTGCGTGAGGAATTCGCGGTAGACCGCTTCGATTTGCGCCAGCGAGCCGAAGCGGTCGTGGTGATCGAGCTCGGCGTTCAACAGCACGGCGATCTCCACATCGAGTGAGAGCAACGAGCGGTCGGACTCATCGGCCTCGACGACGAGCCACTCGCCGCTGCCCCACTCGCCACCGCTGCCACCGCCGGACAGCGTGCCGCCGATCAGGTAGCCGGGCT
>DATAJI010000093.1:0-5743 GCA_036262195.1 Solirubrobacteraceae bacterium | reverse complement strand
TCTCGAAAGGCATAGTGCACCCGTATTACGCGTCGGCGCTCGGTCCGGGCCTGGCGGGAATGGTTGGCGCTGGGGCCGCCGGGTTCGCCGCGCTCCTCGGCAGCCGGGACTCCCGGCGCGTCGTCGCCGGACTTGCTCTTGCGGTGCTCGCGACGATCGCGACGGGCGGCGTTGACTTGTTCCTGATCCACCGCCACGGCTACCCGGAGTTCTGGCGCTACCCGCTCGTCGTCCTCGGCTGCGTCGCGCTGGCCGCGATCGCGATCTGGCGACGCGGCGCGCCGTGGTCGGTCGCGGCGCTCGTTCTCGTGTTGCTCGTTGCGCCCGGGCTCTATAGCAGCAGCGTCTGGGACGCGCCCGTCGACGGCACCTTCCCGAGCGCCGGCCCCTACAACCGCGCCGGTTGGGGCGGGATCTCGCTTCCCGCAGACGAGCTCGCGGCAAACCGCGCTTTGGCTCGATTCCTGCGCGCGCATCGCCCGACGCAGCGTTTCGCGCTCCTTACGGAGGCCTCCGATGCAGCATCACCGCTGATCCTCCTGGGCCTCAATGCCGCCGCGATGGGCGGCTACAACACGACGGACCCGGCTTTGAGCGGTGACGGTCTAGCGAGCCTCGTAGCCCGTCACGAAGCCCGCTATGTGCTCGTCGGTGGTCCCTATTACGACCGTGGCGGCAACGCCGCCTCGAACGCCGCGCGCCTTGTTTGCCCGCAGATCGCACAATCGATCTGGTACCCAGCCGATCCGAAGCAGGGTGTGCTCCATCTCCTCGATTGCGCGGGGCGCGCTACGGCGCTGCGCCATCCGTACGCCGTCGCGAGGGCCTACCTCGAGCGCCATCCTCGGGCCCTGATGGTGATCGCGGGGACTTCAGACGAGTACGAGGACACGACCGGGCTGCCTTCGGCGGTGACAGCGCAGATCTCCGGCGGCGCCGGTGGGTCGGTCACTGTCAAGATCGGCTCGAAGCTCGCGCCCGCTGGTGGTCTCGCGACTATCACGCGTTCGAACACCCTCGCGCCGGCGGACACGCTCGAGCGTTTGCTGCCGGCGACGACGGCCCGGTCGATCCAGTTCATGCTTCCCGCGAACTGGTACTTCAAGCTCGCCGTAACGGGCGGGGCTGCTGTTGGTGCCGTCACGCAGCGCGTGCGCTGAGCGGAGGGCTCAGGCAGGCACGAGTGCCCGCAGCTTCGCCTCGACCCTCCGGCGCCGCTCCTCGAGGTCGGCCTGGAGGCCGTTCAGCTCGCCCGCGCGTCGGCGGACGAGGGCGAGCTGGCCGTCGAGGTGGCCAAGCGCCTCGCTCAGCAGGGCACGCAGCCGAACTGGGTCCTCGACGCCGGCCTGGACCTCGGCACGCAGCGCTTTGCGCGCCTCCTCCGCTGCGACGAGGGTCTTCAGCTCCTCGAGCGAGACGCCGAGTAGCGAGCGCAGCCGCATCACCTCGCGCAGGTGCTCGATCTCGGCAGCCGTGTAGACGCGGTGGCTACCCGACTGGCGGGCAGTGTCCTCGCCGAGCAGGCCGATCTCCTCGTAGTAGCGGATCGTCCGCGCTGTGGTGCCGACGAGCCGCGCGACATCGCCGATCCGCAGCGCGGCTTCACGCGCCCGGGCCGTGCTCATGGCTCGTTCGAAGTCGTGTGCGCGGGGCGCATCAGGGAGACGAGGGCGCCCAGCAGGGCCGATCCGGCGAGCGCCCACAGCGCGACGTGCATGTTGTTGATGAACGGGGCAAGCTTGGCGTCGCTGAGGCCGTGGGCGAGGCCAGAGAAGATCCGAAACAGCGTTGCTCGCGGGATCGCGGCGGTGATAATGGCGAGAACGAAGGCGATCGATAGGACCGCGCCGGTGTTCTGCAGCACGGTTCGCGCGCCGGCCGCGATGCCGCGGCGCTCGGGCGGCACGGACCCCATCATCGCGGCCCCATTCGGGCTCATGAACGTTCCCGAGCCGATGCCGACGACCGCGAGCAACGTCGCGGCCCAGACGAACGAGCTATGCACCTGGAGCGTCGTCATCAGCGCAAGCCCGACGGCGGTGATCAACATTCCGATTGCGGCCAGCGCGCGCGAGCCGTGGCGATCCGCGTAGCTCCCGGCGAGCGGCGACGCGACGAGCATCCCCAGCGCCAGCGGCATCAGCTTGATGCCGGCGGTAATCGGCGAATCCCCCTCCGCCCCCTGGAAGTAGAAGACGAAGATGAACATCAGCGCGAATCGCGCCAGCCCATTGAGGAATGTTGCCGCCGACGCCGCAGCGAAGAGGCGGCTACGGAACAGGCTGAGGTCGAGCATCGGCGCCCTGCTACGCCGCTCGATCGCTACCCATACCGGGAGCAGTACGGCCGCGACTGCGAGGCCGACGATCACGATCGGATCGTCCCAGCCGGAAAGGCCGCCGCGTGACACGCCGAGCACGAGCCCGGTGAGTCCGATCACAAACGTCAGCGTGCCGGCAAGGTCCAGGCCGCGCTCGGTGTCTGGCTTGGCCAGCTCGCGCAGGATCAGTCCGCCCCAGATCGCGCCGGCGAGCGCGAACGGGACGTTGAACCAGAAGACCCAGGGCCAGGAGATCTCGACCAGCGCGCCGCCGAGGACCGGCCCGATCACGAGCCCGATCGCTGCGATCATCATGTTCGCGCCCATTGCGAAGCCGAGCTGGCGTGGCGGGAAGGCGTCGGTTACGAGTGCCGCGGAGTTGGCGAAGAGGAAAGCGGCCCCGATGCCTTGGAGCACGCGCCAGAGGATCAGCTCGGTTCCGTTGGCGGCGAACCCCGCACCGAGCGAGGCCAGGCCGAAGACGAGGAAGCCGCCGATGTAGGCCTTCTTGCGACCGAACACGTCCGACAGGCGGCCCGCGCTTAACACCAGCACGGTCGACGCGATCATGTAAGCGAGGATCACCCAGACGAGCGTCAGCAGGCTCGTTCGAAGGCTCCGCTCGAGGTCCGGCAAGGCAATGATCAACGTGCCCGAGTTGGTCGCGGCCATCAGCATGCCGAGGCTGGTGCACGACAAAGCCCACCAGCGGTAGTTGGGCGAATCGGCGGCTACACCGGGGCGTCGGCGTCTCAGCGGAAGTGTATGTGCGCCTGTACTCATCGACAGCTTACGTGAACGTACGCTTTCATCGTACCAGTCAGATCCCGCAGGCCTGTCAGGCTTCGAAGATGCGCGATGCGCTGATGCGTCAGGTCTACCGCCTCGGCTACGGCGTCCTGTGGGCCGTCTGGTTCGTGCATCCGCCGCGCGGTCGCGGCGTGAAGGGCCTGCTCACCAACGCGGGGCAGGTACTGCTTGTCCGCCACACCTACGGCCCTCACGAGTGGGAGCTGCCTGGCGGCGGCTCGCGTCGCGGCGAAGCACCGATCACGACGCTCCGTCGCGAGCTGCGCGAGGAGCTGGGGGTCGAGGTGGCTGCGCCGACAGCGCTCGGCGCCGTCAACGGGCCTGGTCGCTTTTCCGGCACGCGCGTCAGCTACTTCACTGCGGAATTGCCTGCACGCGGCGTCGTTCGAGACCCGGTCGAGATCGCGGAGGTCGCATGGTTCGACCCAGCCTCGCCACCGGCACCGCTTGGCTGGTACGCCGCGCAGGCACTGGTCCGCCACTGCGAGGCGCTAGCATCGCGGGCTAGCGATCCGGGGAGTCCCTAAGGGGCTGAGAGGGCGCCACGTGCCGACCCGTTTGACCTGATCTGGATCATGCCAGCGAAGGGAGTTGAGATGCCAGCAGTGCACCGCAGCACGTTCGAGCCCGACGCCACGTGCCGCACGCAGATGCACCTGGCGCGCGGCGGGGTCGTCTCGCCCGAGATGGCGCGCGTCGCCGAGCGCGAGGAGCTAGCGCCCGAACTGATCCGCGACGAGGTCGCGCGTGGGCGCATGATCATCCCCGCCAACGTCCACCACCGGGCACTCGATCCGATGGCGATCGGCCTGAAAGCACGCGTGAAGATCAACTCGAACATCGGCAACTCGCCGACCAGCTCGTCGCTCGCCGAGGAGGTGGCGAAGCTGACGGTCTCCGAGCGCTGGGGTGCCGACACCGTGATGGACCTCTCGACGGGCAAGCGGATCGACGAGACACGCGAGGCGATCATCGACGCGGCTAGCGTGCCGATCGGCACCGTCCCGATCTATCAGGCGCTCGAAAGTGTCAGCTCGATCGAGGACCTCAGCGGCGACGTACTCGTCGAGAACATCGCCCATCAGGCGGCGCAGGGCGTCGATTACATGACGATCCACGCTGGTGTGCGTCTCGAGCACCTGCCGCTCTGCCAGCATCGCGTGACAGGCATCGTCTCGCGCGGCGGCGGCATCCTCGCCCGCTGGATGGTCGCGCATATGAGCGAGAACCCGCTGTACGAGCGCTTCGACGACATCCTCGAGATCTGTGCGCGCCACGACGTCTCGATCTCGCTCGGCGACGGTCTGCGGCCCGGCTCGATCGCCGACGCCTCCGACGCCGCGCAGTTCGCGGAGCTAGAGACGCTCGGCGAGCTGACCCTGCGCGCTTGGGAGCGCGACGTGCAGGTGATGATCGAGGGGCCCGGACACATCCCACTCGACCAGCTCGAGATGAACGTGCGCAAGCAGCAGGAGCTCTGTCACGAGGCGCCGTTCTACACGCTGGGTCCGCTGGTCACCGATATCGCGCCGGGTTATGACCACATCACGAGCGCGATCGGCGCGGCGATCGTCGGCTGGCACGGTACCTCGATGCTTTGCTACGTGACGCCGAAGGAGCACCTCGGGCTGCCCAACTCGGACGACGTCAAGCAGGGCCTGATCGCTTACCGCATCGCCGCGCACGCGGCCGATCTGGCGCGCGGTAATCGCAATGCCGCGAAGTGGGACCGCGAACTGTCGAAGGCTCGCTTCAGCTTCGACTGGAAGCGCCAGTTCGAGCTCGCGCTCGATCCGGAGACGGCGCGGGCGATGCACGACGAGACCCTTGCCGACGACTACTTCAAGTCGGCCGAGTTCTGCTCGATGTGCGGTCCGAAGTACTGCCCGATGCACAACTTCAAGGACATCGATTGGGAAGCCGTCCGCGGCGCGGTCGCGGAGCGCAAGAGCGCCCGAGCGTCAGCCCCGCTCGCTACGACCGCCGCCTGAGCCGGCCCGCTTGAGTCCAGCGCATGCCACAGGCCGCGAGGGCGATGCGGCTCGCGAGTCATCTGCGGCGGTTCGCGAGCGCCTACTCGATGCGTGGCGCGACGAGGTCCAGGCGAGCATCGTCTACGAGCTGATCGCGCGCCGCGAAAGCGACCCCCGCCGCGCCGAGGTCCTCCGTCGGCTGGCCGCGGTCGAGGCGAGCCACCGCGAGCGCCTCCAGCAGCGCATGGAGGAACTAGGAATCGAGGCGCCTGACGAGCGCACCGTCACGCTGCCGCTCTGGCAGCGCCTGCAGGCGCGCGTCGCGCCCGTGGACAAGCTGCTGGCGCGCCAGGAGGCGATGGAGCTCGAGATCGCGGCCCAGATCGAGGACAAGCCAACCGGCGACGCAAAGACCGACGAGCTGCTCGACGAGATCAAAGCCGAGGAAGAGCAGCACACGGTGGCGCTCGCCGGGCTGCGCGGAGGCGTCGCTCCGCCCGCGAGCGAGTCGCGACGCACGGATCGCAGCCCAGCCGAGGCACGCTTGCAGCGGATCCTCAACCGCGAGGGCGGGCATCGCTCCAGTACCGGCTGGATCCCAGGCGCGATCTACGGGGCCAACGACGGCCTCGCTGCAGTC
>DATAJI010000092.1:0-5518 GCA_036262195.1 Solirubrobacteraceae bacterium | reverse complement strand
GAGCGAGTCGCGCCTGCGGCTTGCCGCCGTCGGCGGTCGGGGCCAGCCGCAGGCGCGACTCGCTCAGCGCGCCCTCGACCGCGACGCTGGAGCCGTCGGAAACGTGCCGCAACTTTCGGCCGTCGCCCGTACGTCTCGTCGTCATCTCGGTCATCGATCTCCTAGCGCTTCGACTGGAGGTACCAACTTACGTGCACCTGTGAGTTCGTCCGGTGGTCGTTTCTCACCATGACTCGGGGAAGAAGCCCCTTGCCCGAGGTGCCTGCGACTGCTGCAATCTCCCTGTAGCGCTGCGGGAGTGCCGCTGGGCGATCTTCACCATCGCTTCGACGGTTCTTCCCCATCAGCAGTCCCGCCGCGCGCCGTAGCATCGCCCCGGTGGGCACCTCCGACACATCGGAGCTGGAACACGTAGTCGCCACGGCGCTGCGGGGAGACGACGCGCCCGACGATCCCGTCGAAGTGCGATCGTGGATCGACGGCGGAGCGATTCTGATCGTAGCGCGCTGTGCGCTGGCCCGACTCGACGTTGGGAGTCGCTCACGCAGTGCGCGCATCGCCAAGCTGGCGGATGAGGTCACAGAGGCCTTCTATCTCCGTACGGGCGAGCTTCTACGGCCCTGCGGTCAGAGCTCGGACCCGCAGCGGAGCCTGCTGGTGCTCGCGTTCTCGCACGTCACCCCGGAGACGTTCGGGGCCAGCCGTGGCAGTGGCGGTCACGCACCGCTCGCAGACGCCAGCTGAGCGGAGGCATGCGGCGGCGGACCGACGCCCCAAACGGATAGAACACGCGTATGGGATCTGTGCCGAGCACGGCCGGAGGGCCCGCACCCGCGCGCGGCGAGCTGCTCGGAATCCCCCTGGCCCTGTGCGGCTACGACGAGGTCCTGGATTGGATCGACGATGCTGTGGCGCGTCGCACGCCGAGCTACATGACGGCAGCGGCTGTGCACCTCGTCATGCTCGCCCAGGAGGACAGCGCGGTCCTCAGCGCGGTGCTCGCGGCGTCGCTCGTCGTACCGGACGGCCAGCCGCTTGTCTGGGCACTCCGCCTCTACGGCCACCGCGAGATCCGCTCGCGGGTTTACGGTCCCGACCTGATGCTCGCCTGCTGTGAGCGGGCGGCGGCGCACGGCACCCGGATGTATCTCTACGGGGGACGCAGCGAGGCCGCGCTCGTCGCTTTGACACTCGCGCTGAGAACGCGCTTTCCAGGTCTCCAGATCGTCGGTGGGTACTCGCCACCACACGTCGGTTCGGGCTCGGCGGCGCCATTCCGTGAACCAACCGCCGAGGAGGATCGCCGGACGGTCGAGGAGATCGATGGATCGGGAGCGGAGATCGTCTGGGTCGGCACCGGCCAGCCGCGGCAGGAGCTCTGGATGGAACGAATGCGGCCGCGGCTGTCGGCGCCGATGCTGATTGGCGTCGGCGCCGCGTTCGATTTCCATGCCGGGCTCATGGCGCAGGCCCCGCCCTGGCTGGGCCGCCATGGCCTCGAATGGGCCTATCGCCTGGCGCACGAGCCACGGCGGCTCGGGCGCCGCTACCTGCGCTACAACCCGCGCTTCGTTGTCGCCGTCGCTCGCGAGTACGTCGCGCGGCAGCGAGCGCGCTGACTGCCGTCACCGATAGCCTGCGCTCCGACGATGGCCGCTAGAGCGCTGATCACCGGAGTTACCGGCCAAGACGGCTCCTACCTGGCTGAGCTTCTGCTCGAGCGCGGCTACGAGGTCCACGGCATGGTCCGCCGGTCCTCGGTCGAGCGCTTTGACCGGATCGAGCACCTGCGCGGCAGGATCACCCTCCATCAGGGCGATCTCCTCGACCAGCGTTCGCTCGTCGACGCCCTGCGGGCGAGCCGTCCCGACGAGATCTACAACCTCGCCGCGATGTCGTTCGTCGCCGTGTCCTGGGTCCAGCCGACGCTGACGGCCGAGTTCAGCGGCGTCGGCGTGACGCGGATTCTCGAAGCGGTTCGCGAAGCCTCTCCCGAGGCTCGGTTCTACCAAGCGTCGTCGAGCGAGATGTTCGGCAAGGTGCGCGAGGTGCCACAGACCGAGCTGACGCCGTTCTACCCGCGCTCTCCCTACGGCGTGGCCAAGGCCTACGGACACTTCATCACCGTCAACTATCGAGAGAGCTACGGCCTGCACGCCACGAGCGGGATACTTTTCAACCACGAAAGTCCACGCCGCGGGCTCGAGTTCGTCACGCGCAAGGTCACCTGGCATGCGGCCGCGATCAAGCTCGGACTGGCCGACAAGCTCACGCTCGGCAACCTCGACGCCGAGCGGGACTGGGGCTACGCCAAGGACTACGTCGAGGCGATGTGGCTGATGCTCCAGCGCGACGAGCCGGAGGATTACGTGATAGCGACAGGTATCGCCCACTCGGTGCGCGACTGCGTAGAGGTTGCGTTTGACCAGGCGGGCTTGTCGATCGAGGACCACGTAGTGACCGATCCCTCGCTCGTGCGTCCGGCGGAGGTCGATCACCTGGTCGGAGACTGCACGAAGGCGCGGGAGCAGCTCGGCTGGCGGCCGAGCACCGACTTCGAGACGATGATCCGCCTGATGGTTGACGCCGACCTCGCGCTGCTCTCCTCCTGAGGCGCTCGGCGCGCGCGTCGGCTAGGCTCGGGGGACGCTCATCACCAGGAGGTTCCGCAATGGCTGTCGCGACACGTGACTCCACACACAACCGCATCGAGCAGCTCCTCGGCGATCAAGCTGACTCGCTGCTGACGCATCGCTCTGAGACGATCTCGAGCTCTCAGCTGCACCTACCAGGCCCTGACTTCGTCGACCGCGTCGTCGCGCAGACTGATCGCTCGAACTCGACGCTGCGGAGCTTCCAGCAGATTCTCGGCCACGGCCGGCTCGGCGGAACGGGGTACGTGAGCATCCTGCCCGTTGACCAGGGGATCGAGCACAGCGCCGGAGCGAGCTTTGCGATCAACCCCGCGTACTTCGACCCCAGCGCGATCGTCGAGCTGGCGGTGGAGGGCGGTTGCAACGCGGTCGCCTCGACGCTCGGTGTACTCGGAGCCGTCAGCCGCCGCTACGCCCACAAGATCCCCTTCATCGTCAAGATCAACCACAACGAGCTGTTGACCTACCCGAACAAGTTCGACCAGGTTCTCTTCGCGAGCGTTCAGCGGGCCTGGGAGCTCGGCGCCGTGGGTGTCGGCGCGACGATCTACTTCGGCAGCGAGGAGAGCACGCGCCAGCTCGTCGAGATCTCCCACTGCTTCGAGGAGGCGCACCGGTTGGGGATGATCACGGTGCTCTGGTGCTATCTGCGCAACTCGGCGTTCAAGCAGAACGGCGTCGACTACGGCCTGTCTGCAGACCTCACCGGGCAGGCCAATCACCTTGGCGTCACGATCGAGGCCGACATCATCAAGCAGAAGATGGCCGAGAACAACGGCGGCTATCTAGCACTCGAGAAGGTCACCGACCATGGCGACTACGGCAAGACGTCGGACCTCGTCTACTCGAAGCTGACCAGCGACCATCCGATCGACCTCTGCCGCTACCAGGTGGCGAACTGCTACATGGGCCGTGCGCCGCTGATCAACAGTGGCGGCGCGTCCAGCGGCGAGACGGACCTCGCCGAGGCGGTCCGCACGGCCGTGATCAACAAGCGCGCTGGCGGCACCGGTCTGATCAGCGGGCGCAAGGCCTTCCAGCGGCCGCTCGAGGACGGTATCGCCTTGCTGAACGCGATCCAGGACGTCTATCTGGCGCCCGAGGTCACGATCGCGTAACGGCGAGCCCGCCGGCGCTCGCCTCGAGCTCGGCGAGATCGGCCCGCACCATCTCCGCGATCAGCTCGTCGAAGCCAGTCGTGGCGCTCCAACCGAGCTGCTCGCGCGCTCTGCGCGGATTGCCGATCGGGTCGCTTGGCTCGGGCGGGCGCAGGAAGCGCTCGTCGACGCGCACGTGCGCGTCGGGCTCGAGTCCGACGACCCCGAAGGCTGCTTTGACGAGCTGGCGAACGCTGTGGCCGACGCCGCTCGCGAGGACGTAGTCGGCCGGCTCGCTCGCTCGCGCCATCGCGCGCAAGCCCAGCACGATGTCGCCGGCCGCCGACCAATCGCGCACGGCGTCCAGATCGCCCAGCGCGAGCTCGTCCTCGAGGCCGAGCTTGATCGCTGCGGCGGCGCGCGTCACCTTGTGCGAGATGAACACCGCGGGTCGGCGCGGCGATTCGTGGTTGTAGAGGATTGCCGAAGAGGCGTGCAAGCCGTCGCGCTCGCGGGCCAGGCCGACGAGCTGATGCGCCGCCAGCTTGGCGATGCCGTAAGGCGTGTCGGGCGCCGCGCGGGTGCTCTCATCCTGCGGGCTTGGCGCGGCAGCTCCGAAGATCTCGCGCGAGGTGGCCAGAACGACGCGGGCGTCTGGGGCGTGGTCGCGAACTGCCTGCAGCAGCTCGGCGCCGCTGCCGGCGATTTCGCGGACGGTCACCGCCGGGAAGCGCCAGGATTCCGGCACAAATGCAGGCGCCGCCAGGTGGTAGATCTCGTCCGGCACCAGCTCGGCGACGAGTGAGCCGAGGCTGCCTGGCTCCGAGAGCTCGGCGGCGTGGAGCACAACCTGCTCGCGCACGCCGGCGAGGTTCGGCGGCTCGCGATCAATCGGCGGGCGCATCGTGCCGTGGACTTCGCCGCCGTCCGTGCAGAGCAGCTCGGCGAGGTAGGAGCCGTCCTGACCGGAGATGCCGGTGATCAGGACGCGCGGCGAGCGGGTGCTCACTGCGGCCGGATCGCGCGGGTCGCTTCGAGCGTCATGCGCAGACCGTCGCGCAGCTCGACCTTCGCCTCCCAGCCAAGGAGCTCGCGAGCGCGGCGAACGTCGAGGCAGCTCCTGGCCAGCTCGCCGATCCGCGCCGGCTCGAAGATCGGCTCGAAATCGTTGGCACCGGCGATCGCGGCGAGATGATCGACGATCTCGAGCACAGACGTCTCACGCCCGGTGCCGACGTTGATCGGCCCACTGACGTCGGCGGCAGCTGCAGCCAGGTTGGCCGCAACGACGTCGTCCACGTATACGTAGTCACGCGTCTGGCGGCCATCGCCAAAGATCGTCGGTTGACGGCCAGTTTCAACGCAACCGCAGAAGATCGCGATGACGCCAGCCTCGCCAAGGGGGTCCTGGCGCGGACCATAGACATTGCCGTAGCGCAACGTCACCGATGAGAGCTCGTAAAGTCGCCCGTAGAGCCCTAGGTAACCCTCGGCCGAGAGCTTGCTCTGTCCATAGGCTGCCTCCGGTAGCGGTGTCGTGGTCTCGGGCGAGGGGATCAGCTCGGCGTCGCCGTAGATCGCACCGCCGGTCGAGCTGTTGACGACCCGGGCGACACCGTGCGCTCGCGCCGCTTCGAGCACGTTGATGGTTCCCTGCACGTTGATCCCGGCGTCCCAGGCGGGATCGGCGACCGACTTGCGGACGTCGATCTGGGCGGCCAGATGGAAGATCACCTCTGGTGCGATGGCGCCGACGAGGGTCGTGAG
>DATAJI010000091.1:0-2071 GCA_036262195.1 Solirubrobacteraceae bacterium | reverse complement strand
CACCACAACGACACAGCACGTGACCGCCACCAGTCTCGCCTTAAGCCACGCTCTCGTTCGGGTCGCCGACCGTTGATGGTCCCTACTCCTCATGGCTTCTCCTTCAGGTTGCAGTGGTGGTCGCGTGCTTCTAAGAAGTGGCCGCCGGCGAGGGTCTGGCTGCGTGCCCCAGGATTTGGCGCGCGGCGTCCACAGCCGGTCCAGGGTCGGCACTTTGCCGTGCCGTGGACACGACTTGCTGGAGGGCGGCCACGTGCTGGTCGAATGCCTGGCGGCCGACGTGGCTGAGGCTGGCAGCGGTGCGTGGACGCTTGCCGACGAAGATTCTGCGGATCTCGACGTAGCCGACCGATTCAAGAGTCGATAGCTGTTTGGATAGCGCGGAGTCGGACAGGCCAAGTTCGTCGCGGATGTACCTGAAGTCGGCCCATTCCGTCGCCGCAAGTAGCGAGACGATCGCTAGCCGCGTCGGCGCGTGAATCAGCTCATCAAATCGAGCCGTGCTCATCGGTTCTGGCTGGCCGCCTGCGGTGCGTCACTGACTCGCGGCGTGGCTTTGCTCAGCATGAGCGCGCCGAGATACCGATTCACAAGTGGCCCACCGATAACAAGCACGGCTGCCCCGACGGCGGTGGCGATCGTCGCCGGATCGGGGTCGTGGGCCGCGCCCAGGCTAGCCGCCGTGGCCACGACGGCTC
The DNA here is from genome assembly GCA_036262195.1 of Solirubrobacteraceae bacterium. Lineage (GTDB taxonomy): Bacteria > Actinomycetota > Thermoleophilia > Solirubrobacterales > Solirubrobacteraceae > Palsa-513. The sequence continues at coordinate 1,373 of DATAJI010000091.1, read as the reverse complement.
CGTCGACCAGCACTATCAGAGCGAATATCGCGACGCCACCACGAGCACCAGGCTGCGCGCTGCAATGCACCTGGACCCGTCGGCGCACCGCAGGAATCGTCCTAGCGGTCAGCCCTGCGATGACGAGCACGGACAGCGGGATCGCGATGGCCTGCACGACCGCGCTCCCGGTGTCACGGGCGGCGCCGATGGCGACCATGCCGGCAGCCATGGCCCACCAGTACCAGACCGGTACGAGCACCGTCTTGATGACGCGTTCTTGCCGCCGCTTGATCTCGGCGAGCGCGGCTGCCGGCTCGCCGCCGCCCTCCCCCCTGCCGGTAGGCCGGGCTTGCTGAGTGTCCATAGTAGGCTCCTTACGGGAAACTATTTTCCTACTAGGAAAGTAGCACATTGCCAGCTTGGCAAAGGCCGTTCACCGCGGCCCGCCTCAGTGTGCCTGCCGGCCCGGTATCTGAAACCAGGCGCCGACGGGCCTGGACAGGCACGAATCCGACCCTGGCCGTCACACGCGCCGCTTACCTCGCGAGCACTGATCTTTGGGTGCGCGTGAGCCGATCGCCGGCTTCTCCGTTCACGAGCGACGTGAACTCTCCGGAGCCGCACCGATCGGGCTGCAACCTTCTATGTCTGTCGGTTTACTGCACATGCGGTCTCCTCTACGCGGACCGAGACTGCATTGGCGCTGCCACGCAACCCACCGCGACTCGCAGAGACACCGTGCGCGGAAGGTAGGTGGCCCCGTTGTAGCCAGCGAGACGCTCGCTCCGGACGACAACCATGCGCGCGGCTCGATGGCCGATGCGCGCTCGCTCGCGCAGACGATGCAGGAGCGTTCCCGTCATTGACCCTCTGACTCGCTGGTCGTCCGTTGCGGGCCTCAGCGGCTGGCCGTTGGAGACGGCGCTTGTTCGCAGGGAGTCGCGTTGTCCTGCCGGGGGCGGCGAGCGAGTTCGGCTGGTGCCGAGTTGGGCGATCGGGTTATCTGTATTTGGCGGCCGGGAATCGCGCGCGCGTCATCGGGTCGTGGCGTGCTCGCGCGAGCGACGGCCGCGCGGTCGTGGTTGCCTGCAACGCGAACGGGTGACGCCTGGGGTTAGGCGGGCGCACCGCCGCCCGGTCGACGCGAGGAGTAACGTGGAACCCGAGGGCATCCCCCGTGACGTCGGCAGCAGTGTCGGCAGCGCGATCTGACTTCCGCGGAGTAGCGAACTTCTCAGCGGAGGATGGAGTGCCCGGATCGTCGAACTCGAAGGTGTATCTGGTCGGAGGCGGCATTCCGTCGTCCGCGGCCGGGCCGTGCGACGCCAGGCTCCAGAGCGCGAACGTCCAGATCCTCGACCAGCTGTCGCTTGACCGCGGATCGATGGATG
>DATAJI010000090.1:0-1833 GCA_036262195.1 Solirubrobacteraceae bacterium | reverse complement strand
GGACCCGGCGAACGTGCTAGCGATCGATGACATCGCGATTCTCACCGGATTCGAGATCCGCGCGGCCGTCGCGACGACGTTCGACGTAATCGACGCGATCTCACGCCTGAGCCGCCTCGGCGACTCGGTCGAAGCGGCCGTCGAAGAGGAGGATTACAATCGAGCGGCTGAGATCCTCGAGCTGCACGAGTCGGCCGACGATGCGCCGGTCGTCAAGCTCGTACACCAGCTTGTCGCGCAGGCCGTCGAGGCCAATGCCTCCGACCTGCACATCATGCCCGGCGACGATGTGCTGCGCGTGCGCTTCCGGGTCGACGGCGTGCTGCACGACGTCACGAGCGTGCCGCGGCGGATGTCGGCCGGCGTGATCTCGCGGATCAAGATCATGGCCGAGCTCGACATCTCCGAGCGGCGCGTGCCGCAGGACGGTCGTGTTGGTCTGACCGTCGACGGACACCACGTCGACCTCCGCGTCGTGAGCGTTCCGACGGTGCGCGGCGAGGGCATCGTGATGCGAATCCTCGACAAGGACGCCGTCGCGCTCGACCTCACCCAGCTCGGCATGCTGCCCGGCGAGCTCACGCGCTTCGCGCGCGCCTACGGGCAGGCCTACGGTGCGGTGCTGGTCACGGGACCGACCGGATCGGGCAAGTCGACCACGCTTTACGCGGCGCTCAACCAGGTCAACTCGCCCGAGAAGAACATCATCACGATCGAGGATCCGGTCGAGTATGAGATCGACGGGATCACACAGATCCAGGTCAACCCGAAGGCCGGCCTGCTGTTCGAGACCGGCCTGCGGGCGATCGTGCGCGCCGACCCCGACATCATCATGGTCGGCGAGATCCGCGACCGCGAGACCGCCAAGATAGCGGTCGAGGCCGCACTCACCGGACACCTCGTCCTCTCCACGCTTCACACGAACGACGCGGCGACTTCGATCACCCGACTGATCGAGATGGGCGTGGAACCGTTCCTGGTGGCGTCTTCGATCGACTGCGTCGTCGCTCAGCGGCTCGTCCGCACGCTCTGCCAGCAATGCAAGCGGCGTGTGATCCTGCCGATGGCGACGCTACGCGAATACGGCTACCAGGCAAGCTTCGATGTCGAGGCCTACGAGCCCGTCGGATGCAAGCTGTGCAGCGGCTCGGGGTACCGCGGGCGGACCGGCATTTACGAGGTGATGACCGTCAGCGCGGAGATCCGCAGCCTGGCATTGGAGCGTCGTTCAGCGTCCGAGGTGCTCGAGCTCGCGGTCGCGCAGGGAATGCGGCGGCTACGTGACGACGGCCTCGAGAAGGTCAAGCAGGGCCGCACCTCGGTCAGCGAAGTCGCCCGAGTCGTCAACAGCGGCGTCCAGAGCGAGGGCTAGTCGCCTCGCAAATCAGCTGGCGCGGTTCAGAAGCGGGCGTCTCCTGCCGATACCTCACCTGAACATCGATGGCCATTGAGTTCTCAGAGATCCTGCTCGAGGTCGTCGGACGGCGCGCGTCCGACCTGCACCTCACCGCCGGCGCGCCGCCGACGCTACGCGAGCGCGGTGCGCTCGTGGCGATCGAGGGCTACGGCCCGCTGACGCCGGACGACACGCGCGAGTTCATCTACTCGATCCTCTCGACGGAGCAGCGCCGCCGACTCGAGACAGACCTGCAACTCGACTTCGCCTACCTCGTCCCGGGCAAGGCGCGCTTCCGTGTCAACGCGTTCTTCCAGCGCGGCGCCCTGGCGGCTGCCTTCCGTTTGATCCCGCAACAGATGGTCGCGATCGACGAGCTCGGGCTGCCGCCGATCGTACATACGCTGACGCGCAGGCCGCGCGGACTCGTGCTGGTC
>DATAJI010000089.1:0-1521 GCA_036262195.1 Solirubrobacteraceae bacterium | reverse complement strand
GCGTCGCGGTGAACAGCAGCACGCGCGGCTTGTCGCTCTGAGTGGCGTGCGGGATCAAGATCGCCGGACCGCCGGCGTTCGCCGGCGCGGTACGGGAGATCAAGCCGACGGGCGCGCCGCCACGCGCCGGCGTGCCCGCCGCGGGCGCCACGGCGAAAGCCCCGGCGAGCAGTGCGAGGGCGACGAAGCGATGAGGTTGACGCGTCATGGCCAGGTCTTCCGGTGGTGCGAGGGCGGATTCCAGGTCCGCTGTGCTCCGCGTGCCGTGGCAAACCCGCTCCGTCCGGCGGGGGCCCAGTGTATCGGTGCAGCGCCGGTCGGACCGCCGCGCGCGCTAGTCTCGCCGCCCAAAGCCAAGCCACTCGCCAAGGAGGTGCGCTTGACAGCAACCGGGCACGGCCGGCGCTCACCGCAGCGAGGAGCGCGGCTCGCCGCGGCAGCCCTGATCGAACTCGGCCGGCTGGCGAGCGCGCCGATCGCAGCCGGTGCGCGCGCAGCGACACGCAATCCGCGGGCCAACGTCGCGCCGAACCCCAACTACGATGACTGCAGCAAGTCGGGGCTGTGCAAGCTAGCGCCGCCGTGCTACTCCGCCAGCTTCGCGCCCCAGTTCAGCTCGGGGCCGTGCGAGCAGAAACCGGGCGCCAGCGGCTGCTGGGGCCATCGCGACAACATCCTTGGTCGCTACCCGACGGCGACGCGCTTCGCCGCCGCTCGCGTCGGCGCGGCGCTGACGACGACGGCACGACGGCACACGGTTCTCGTGATGGGCGCCGGCTCGCGGCAGCCGAACGGAGCGGGCAGGTCGCAGCGCTCGCGGACGGAGCAAACAAGCCGCCGGCCTAGATGACCGCCTCCACGACCCTCCGGCTGACAGCGCTCGCCGCGATGGTCGCGCTGGCGCTCAGCGCCTGTGGCGCCGCCTCGCCGACGACCAAAGCACGAGCGCCGGCCTGGCCGGGATCAGCCGCGACGCACCGCGGCACGGGACCAGGCCATCTCAGCGTCGCGCGCGAAACCGACGTCCTACCGCTCAACCTGCTCGTCGCGGAGCGCGACGACCGTCTCGTGTCGCTGTCGCCGCGCGGCCAGATCGTCTGGCGGCTACACCAGAGCGATCCGACGCAAGTGTCCGTCAGCCGCACCGGCCGCACGCTCATAATCGCCGAGTCGCGCCGCTCGCTGATCGTCATGCGGCGGGTCGACAACCATCGCGTCAGCTTCGTCTACGGCGGCGCCGGCAAGCTCGAGCAGCCACAAACCGCGCTCGAGACGGCGAGCGGCCAGATTGTGGTCGCCGACCCCGGCAGCTGTACCGTCGCGCTCGTCTCGCCCACCGATCACCGCGCGATCAGCACGCTCGGCCGGACGGGCGTCTGCGTCCACGACCCGCCGCGCTCGTTCGCACACCCTGATGCCGCCTTCCCGACCGCGGACGGCGAGCTCGTTGTGACCGAGCGTGACCCTGCCTGGATCGATGTTCTGAGCGCCCGCGGCCGGCTGCTCGACGCGATCCGCCTC
>DATAJI010000088.1:0-2195 GCA_036262195.1 Solirubrobacteraceae bacterium | reverse complement strand
GCGAACCACTGGCCGATAGGTTGTCCTGCTCAGGCGCTTGCTTGCCCTACACGTCTTAGCAAGCATCTCGGACGCTAGCTGGCTCGCCGTGGTGAGGCTCCCGAGCAAGCGATAGGCGCCGTCGCCGTCACTGCCGCCATCGCCCATTCCGCTCGGCCGATCCGTGTCGACCACTGCTGGATTGCGGCGGTGGACGCCGAGCGCTGCCTTCTGCTTTTGATCCGATCGGGCCGAGCGGCGCGCTTGTGCAAACGCGTGAACGGAGCGGGCGCTGGCCCCGTGCGCCCATCCGTCGGAACCCGCCGGTCGCCGGAAGCGGGGCTAATGCAACGGTGTGCAGAATCGTCGCGCTGCCTACGCAGAGTCAAGTCATCGTCGCCGGTGCTACAGCTCCGCATGGGCCGTCGGCGCCCGGCGCGCGCCTGATCGAGATGTCGCCGAGGCGCTCGTCAGGTCTTCTGGCGATGGACGCGAAAAGCGATCACGCCACTGCCCCGCCTCCGTTTGCTCTACCGCCAGAACCGGTGCTTGAGATCACTCGCCGGTTCAGGCTCGGGGCGCGGTTGGTCAACGCAGCGGGGAAGACTGCCGCTCAGATCTCGTCGGCCGAGGTGAACTTGGTCAGCACCGGGGGCGAGGCGAGGAACGAGGCCAGGTTGGTCTTGCCATCTCCGGCCCGCCAGGCCCGGTAGACCGCATCGTGCTCCTCCGACGCCCACCTCTCGACCGCAACGAGGTGGGTCGGGTCCGCGGTGTCGGTCAGTACGTCCACCCCGAGGCAGCCCTCGAACGCTCGCGTGTCACTCAGAATCGCGTGCAGCTCAGCATGCAACCCTTGATCGAGCGCCTCGGGCTTGACCCGCAGCTCGAGGAAAGCGGTGATGGCCATGTATCACTCCAGTTATGCAGAATTGACAGCGAACGTTAGTTCGGCATGTTGCCAGACGGATTGGGCCATGCGTTCGGCTATGACGATGGGACGACCGTTAGACGATCCCGTCAGGTCCAGCGAAAGCTCGTGGGGATCGTGCGGCCGGGGTAGAGCGAAGAGTCCGAGCGAACGGCAGCGGCGACCGAGCTTTGGCCTAGCAGCGGCATCGCCGACAGCACCCGCAGTGCCGCAGAGCACCCATGGCCAAACGAACCGCGTCATTGCTTTGCCGCTCGTTGGCCTCGGGGACCACGAGCGCCTCGACGACAGCGCGATTGCGTGGCTCAGCATCTTCCTCGCCGAGACCAGGGTCGCCATCGGCGGCGCTTCAGCGAGTCCGCGCCTACGCAAACGACCGAGGTTGATCCGCTCAACCGTTCGCTGGCCACTCGTAGCCCCAAGCGCCATGCCATCGACCACGGTATTACGCGGCCCAGTCTGACCGCGCCGGGTTTAGGCTCGCGCCGTTTCAGTTATCGATCGACGACAAATGCGAATACCGCCCCGAACGCGACGTTGTCCGCGAGCTGGGGAACGAGCGGTAGAGCCGCGATCGTCGGGAACCGCCGTCCAATTACTCCGACGTTGATCACGCCGATCGCGAGTCCGGCGCCGGCGCCCCAGATCACCGAGCGGCTCTGAGGCAGCGTTCGCGCCAGTCCCTCGCCGCACAGGACCGAGATACCGACGTGGAGAAGCGCACCGCGGATGAAGCCAGGCCGCCCCGGCGGAACGAGCGTGCCGACCGCGCACGTTGCATCCCACAGGTACGCGACCACCGACCGAAAATCTCGTCGCCGACGAAACGCTTCCAGGGTCGATGGTGCTCCGCTGAGCGCCGCGGCCACGGCTGTCGCCTGGATGATTTGCCGTCGGTCGCGCACCGCTGTGCAACATAGCCCAGCACCGCAGCGATGATGACGATCACGACGTGAGCGTTCGGACCCGATAACGCCCACAGGCATAACCACTCGGACTCCTCTATCGCCACGAGCGGGGCGCACCAGAACGCGTGGGCGAAGGGCGCGCAACCTATGCAGCGCAGCCGGCGTCTCGCAGCGACGCCCGGGAGAGCTGTACCGGGTCTGGATTTCAGGAGCCGATTGGCACCGAATTCTGAGTGTGACGGTGGCCATGGAAAGCTCCCCATAGGCGGCCACTGAATCGCCCCGCTGGTGGCCACCGTTTCTCCCCATGGGTGGCCATGGTTCTCCCCACGGTTCTGTCCTGACACGCCGGTAATCGGATGCGCGTTGTTGTCAAA
>DATAJI010000087.1:0-5043 GCA_036262195.1 Solirubrobacteraceae bacterium | reverse complement strand
GGCAGCAGCCGCCGATCGATCGCCGGCAAGGTCAACCACTGAAAGTGAACGACGTCGGCCTCGCGCGCAACCCGGCGGTAGCGCAGCATGTCGGGAACGTGCTCGGCGAGGCGGATCGCGCGCCGCGTGCGCGATCCGCCGGCGGCATGGCGATAGAAGAGCTCGCGACGGCGATAGCCGTCTGCTGGTGGCAGCTCGGCGTAGCGAAACGCGCTCGTCAGAAGCTCGACGTCGAGGCCGCTCGCCGCGAGCGCAGCGCACAGCGCGTGGTCGTAGGCCGGCGTGTAGGCCGGTGGGTCGACAACGTGAACCCTCACAGGCCCGACAATACGCGTGTGACCGTCGAGATCTCCTACTGCGTGTGCAATACCGAGGGTCGGTCGATGCTGCTGCGCAGCATCGCCGCCCTCGGAGCCGAGAGAGAGCTCGTGCAGTTCGAGACCGAGGTGCTGGTTCTTGACAATGGCTCGGATGACGGGTCGGCCGACGCCGTCCGGGCGCTCGGCGGAGACATCCAGCTGATTGAGATTGCTGAGCGGCGGAGCAAGGCGGTCAACGACAGTGAGCTGATGGAGCGCTCGCAAGGGCGCTACTGCCTGCTCTTGAATGAGGACTCGGAGCTCCTGCCGGGGGCCAGCGTAGCGCTGCGCGCCGCTCTGGAGGCCGACCCGCGGGCGGCGTGTGCGGTTGCGGTGCTGCGGCGGCCCGACGGCCCGGTACAGCCTTCGGCCTGGCGGTTCCCGGGCGTCCGGACCGCGCTCGCGCAGGCCCTCTTCCTGCATCGCTGGCTCGTCGTGCAGAGCAAGGGCTCGACCGTGCGGCGGGTCGACTGGGGGCAGTCGGCGGCGCTGCTGGTCCGCCGTCAGGCGGCCGAGGAGGTCGGCTGGATGGATAGCGCGTTCTTCGTCTACTCGGACGAGGTCGACTTCCAGAAGCGCCTTGCCGACGCCGGCTGGCACGCGCTCTACGTGCCACAGGCCGTGGCGGTCCACCACGAACAGCTCTCGACCGACGTCGTGCCCGAGCGGCGCATCGTCGAGCTGGCGCGCGGTCGCGACCGCTATATGCGAAAGCACCACGGTCTCGTCGCAGCGTTCGCGGTGCGCGGGCTGATCGCGTGGAGCTACCTCGTGCGGATGCTCGCCGCGCTCGTCCTTCCGGGCCACGACTGGCGCCGCTACCGCCGCGACGTCACGGCGACGCTCTGGCCGTCACGGGGCGAGGGACTGCGGGAGGCGGCCGCCGCGCGCAACGAGCGAGCGCAGCGCCCGGGCTGACGAGCCCTGGCTAAGCTCAGTGTCCGAATCGCCGGCCGCAGTTTCGATCGCTTGGAGGAAACGTGAAGGCAGTGCAATTCGATCACTTTGGCGGACCAGAGGTTCTCGAGATCCGCGACGTCCCGCGGCCCGTGCCGGCGTCCGGGGAGGTGCTCGTCGCGGTGAAGGCGGCGGGCATCAATCCCGGCGAGATCGGGATTAGGGAGGGCCAGCTCGAAGCGCGCTGGCCGACGACACTGCCCTGCGGCGAGGGCAGCGACTTCGCCGGCATCGTCGAAGAGCTCGGCGAGGGCGTGGCCGCCTACGCGGCCGGCGACGAGGTCTGCGGCTGGAGCGATCAGCGCGCGAGCCACGCGGAGTTCGTCGTCGCGCCGACGAGCCAGCTCACGCGCAAGCCGCCGGGCGTCTCGTTTGAGGTCGCCGGGTCGTTGTACGTTGCGTCGTTCGCAGCGTACGGGTCGGTCAAGGCGGTGGCGCTGCAGCAGGGCGAAGTGGTCGCCGTCTCGGCCGCCGCCGGCGGCGTTGGCTCGGTCGCCGTGCAGCTCGCCAAGCGCGCAGGCGCGACGGTGATCGGACTCGCGAGCGAGCGCAACCATGATTGGCTCCGCAGAAAAGGCGTGATCCCCGTCACCTACGGCGAGGGACAGGGCGAGCGGATACTCGCCGCCGCCGACGGCCGCCTCGACGCGTTCATCGACACGTTCGGCGGCGGCTACGTCGATCTCGCGATCGAGCTCGGCGTTGCGCCGGAGCGGATCAACACGATCGCCGACTTCGAGGCGATCGCGCGAGTCGGCGTCCACGGCGACGGCACAGCGTCCGTTTCGAGCGAGGCGACCCTGCGCGATATCGTCGGGCTGGTCGCCGACGGCGAGCTCGAGATCCCGATCGAGCGCACGCTCCCGCTGGCCGAGGTGCGCGAGGCCTACCGCGAGCTCGCGCTGCGTGCCAGCCGCGGCAAGATCGTGCTCCTGCCCTGAGCGCCCAGCGTCAGCCGCCGGCCGCGGCGTAGCGCTCGAAGACGGCGGCGGCCGGTTTGGGCTTGAAGTTGTTGAACAGCAGCCCGTAGTGGGCGAAGAACCCGGGGTCGGGGTTGGTGAGCCCGGGCTGGTAGTCGCGCTGGTTGAACCAGAACGCCGCCTGGACGAACGAGAGCGCCGGGCTCTCGAGCGCCTGGTAGGCCTCCGCGACGTCACTCGCCTGGGCCTGGAGGCTCGGGTAATAGTCGGTGCTCGGGTGCGTGTTGCCGGGCCAGCCAAACTCGGTCAGCCAGAGGCGCTGCTCGCCGTAGCCGTGCGCCGTGAACTCGGCCTCGTAGGCCTCGAGCTGCTGCGTCCAGGTGTCCTTTCGCCAGACCGGACCCGAGGGGTAGTGGGTCCAGCCGAGATCGTCGGGCGACAGTGACGGCGGGTAGCGGTAGGCATGCAGCGCGACGAGGTCGAACGCCTTGCGGCCAGCCAGGTCAGTGAGGACCTGTTCCGTGTAGGGCAGCACCGCGATGCCGCTCGGTGAGCCGTCCTCGATGCCAAAGTCGGCGACCCCAGCGAACATCAGCTTGTCCTGCGGCGCGGTCGCCTGGAACGCGGCGTACTCGGTCTCGAGCAGCGCAGAGTACTGGGCCGCGTTGACGCCGCCGGCCCACATCGAGCTGTGGTTCGGCTCAACCCAGGACTCGTAGTCGGCGACGCGCCCGGCGAAATGGCGCAGCAGATCGCTCACGTAGGTGGAGTAGACGCTGAGGTCGTGGGCGCTCGTCGGCGGGCAGTGAGTCGGGTTCGCCGGCGCCGGCGTCAGCGAGCACGCCGCGCGTATCCCGCCGAGCGAGATCACTACCCCGAGGCCGAGCTTGCGCGCGCTATCGACCTCCCGGTCCAGCTGCGCGAAGCTGACACGGCCGTGCGAGTAGGTGATCGCATCGCCGGTGAAGTGGACCCAGCGCGCACCGAGCTTGGCCGCCGTCGGCAGGTCGCGATCCAGGCGCGCCTGGTTCGTGTCGTAGGTGCCGGTGTTGATGGCGAACAGGCTTGGCGGCGGCTGCTGGCCCGCCGCGAGCGGCGGTAGCGCTCCGCCACCTGAGGTCTGGGCGTCGGCCGCGGCAACGACGAGCAACGCGGCCAGACCGAGCACGCTCGCTGTGGCCTTCATCTGAAGACGATGCCGGAACATCCGCACCAGCTTCTTCGACGCCAAAGCGCGAAAACTCGAGGCGGGCCGCCCCTAGGTGCGCCGGCGCCGGTGGAGAATCGTCGCCGCCAGCGCGCCGGCACGCGCGCGCTCAGCCTGGGTGAAGAAGCCGCTCGCGCGCAGCAGCGGGAAGATCAACAGCCAGGCGAGCGCGCGCAGCAGGAATCCGGCAAGGCCATGCGTCGGGAAGAACAGGTCCCCGCCGACAGAGACGACCACAAAAACGACGACCAGGCGCGCCAGGCGCCCCCATTCGAAGTCGATCGCGAAGAGCGATCGGGTCAGCAGGTAGATCACGATGATCATCGCCGTGTAGCCGATTGCCAGGGCGATGCCGGCGCCGGCGATGCCGAGCGGCGGGACGAGCAGGAAGAGGCAGGCTACGTTGACCGCGAGGCCCGCAAAGGCCGCCGGAACGTTGAGGCGCGTGCGGCGAGCGCGCCCCGAGATCACGATGAAGATCAGGTAGAGGCCGTAGAGCGCCCAGCCGAGCGCGAGCCAGGGGATCGCCTTGTAGGCGTTGAAGTAGGTGTGGTAAAGGATCCGCACGCCCCAGCGCGAGAACAGCGCCACGCCCGCCACGACCGCGCCCGTCGCAAGGACGTAGTAGGTCGTGACAAGCGCGTAGAGCCGCGCCGCCTCTTCATCGTCCTCCACCGAGTAGGCGAGTGGCGGCCAGGCGTACTGGAAGCCGCGCACGGCGACGAAGACGACCGTCGCGAGCTTGGCGGCGATCGCGTAGACGCCGGCCGCGGCGGGCGAGTAATCGCGGACCAGATACCAACGGTCGGCGACCTGCAGCGCATAGACGCTCGCGTCGGCGGGGACCGTCGGCAGGCCGAAGTGGAGCAGCCTGCGCAGGGCCAGCGGCGGCGCCCCAGGGCGAGCGCGTCGCAGCCCGTCGAGCAGGCGGTGGCGCTCGTTCCACCAGAGGCCGAGCAGGATCAGCGAGGAGGCGACGTAGTTGCCGGCGAGCAGCCCGCGCGCCTGATCGTGGCGAAATACGACGAGGTAGACCATCAGCGGGATCGTCAGCGAGACGTCGGCGATCGAGGCCTTCATGTAGGTCCTCTTGCGCTCGTCGGCGCGCAGCAGGGCGTAGGCGATCTCGAGGTTCGTGAAGGCCCAGATCCCGAGCATCGCGATCTCGAACAGCGCCTTCGTGTGCGCCCCGAGCATCGCGCGAGACAGCGGACCGGCGAGGGCGACGCCGGCGAGGGCGGCGATCGTCGTCGTGACGAACGAGAGCGCGACGGCGCCGGCGGCGATCCGGTCACGCCGCTCCGTATCCTCATCGTCGTAGTAGAAGCGAATAAACGCCTCGCCGATGCCGAGGCGCAGGATGATCGACGCCAGGATCACCGCGGTCAGAAGCGCCTCGGCGTAGCCGTATTGCGTCTTGGCAACGTAGCGCGTGTAAAGCGGCAGCGTCACCAGCGCGGCGCCCTTGGAGAGGATGTCGCCGGCCTGGTAGGCGGCGCCCGCGGTGACGAGGCGCTTGAGGTAGCCGAACACCTCAGCCCGGCGCCGGGCGCGCAACCACGGCGCCGGCGAGCGCGCTGCCAACCGCCAGCAGCACCCA
>DATAJI010000086.1:0-6740 GCA_036262195.1 Solirubrobacteraceae bacterium | reverse complement strand
GCCGTCGCCAGACGCGATTTGCTGCTTCGTGTACATCGTCAACGACTACGCTTCGAGGATCTTGAAGACTGCTACAGCCAGGCAACTCTGGAGCTCGTTGTTCGCGCGCGCCGGGCACCGTTTGCAAATCCGGACCATGTCAAAAACGCGCTCGAGCAAAAATTTGTCAGCCGCATAAATGACCGCAGGAGGGCGCTCACCGGACGTAGCGGGATCGAAGCGGCCATAGCAACTGCTATCTCGGTCGAAGGGGCGGGTACGGCCGCGGCCGAGATTGAGGATCGTGCGGCTACGGTTGAGCGAAAGGTGGAAGTAAACGGCGACATCCGTCGCTTGCGCGAGGTCATAGCTGAGCTCAGCCTTGATCAGCGACTAGCGCTGCACAGCCAGGTGAACCTCCAGATGGAGGCCCAGGACTTCTGTGAGCGTTACGGCTGGTCCGAGGAGAAGTTTCGGAAGGTAGCCCAGCGCGCGAGGGCGAAGCTTCGTGCCCTGGTCGCGGAGTATCAGGATGGCGACCGCTGCCGTCGGCTCGAGCCTGACCTTCTTGCGCTAGCCGCGGGAGCGGGGACCGATGAGCAGCTAAAGAGGGCTCGCACACATACCGAGAATTGTCCGGGGTGCGCAAGGTATGTCGCAGTGCTCAACCGAGCGGCGAGGGACGCCGCGGTGATGACGCCGGGTCCGGCTTTAACGGCGGTGACACCTGCGAAGCTAGCCTGGCTTTTAGCGCTCGTCCGGCGCGCCGCGACGACCCTGCGTCATCCCGTCACCGAATTCGGTACGCCCGGCGCGGCCGGGCTTACTGGCGCATCAACGGCCGGTGTCATGGTCGGGAAGGCGAGCATCGTGGCTATTTGTATTGCTGGCGCGGCGGGCGGGCTCGCAGTGTGCGGCCGAGTTGGCCTAGTTTTGTCCGATGGGTCAAAACAGACGCACCCGCGCGTGCGCGTCGCGCACGGCCCGGAGGCTACGCGAGGAGGCGGCCGACCAAATGTCCCGATCACCGAGACGGTGCCCGAGGCTCATCGCGTGCCCGCCATCACTCAGATCCGACGCGAGTTCGGGACCCGTCGAGCGAGTGTCGCGACGACGGAGCCCGTAACGACGAGACCTGCTCGTCCTTCGGGAAAGTCCGTGACGTCCCAGCCGGCCGCAACGGTTCGACAGGAAGCCCGCGAGTTCGGCTTCGAGCGCTAACTGCTCGAAACGGCGGTTGGTGACTATCGCGGGTACCTAGGGCGGGCTGCCCGCGGCTCCTCCTCAGCGGGATCGATGCGATCTGTCCACTTGTGGGCCGACCGTCGGAACGAGAACCACGGAATGCGGATCGATGAGGCCAACCAGCATTGAGGCGACGTCAGCCAGTCGCCGTTTACCGGGTAATCGACGAAGCAGAGCTCCTCGGCGGGTCCCGCCACCCGAGCCAGCCGCAATCCTTCGGTGTGCTCCAGGATGACGGCGCGGGGGCCCTTCGGCATACTGACGAATTCGCCCCGGCACGGAGGCCGCCCAGGGCCGCTCATGGCCACCATCGGCTCGTCAGCATCTTTGCGGCCGTCGTCGTGGTCACACTGGTCACACTGGTCACACTGGTCATTAGCTCCCCGACCAGAAGCCAGCCTCGGACTTCTCAGGTCTCACGAGATACGCCGGGCGCATCGCACGCTGGACGACATTCACTGCAGCCCGCGCGAATGCGGCAGCGAATGGACGCAAGCGGACACGACCGTGATCACCTTCGACGATCGACACGAGCGCTCAAAGGCCTGCGCACCAACATCGCGACTGCGCCTCTGCCGCAGGCGCCTCCCAAGCCAGCGGTCATCGCGTCGCCGAGTAGCACGGGGCCGCGCGAACGACAGGCAGCCAAAGAGTTTGGCTTCGAGCGGTGAGCGCGCTTGGCCGCTCCTGTGTACACGTTGAGCGCACGCGCCTGCGGCGCCTGCGGTGGTCCATGCGACTGCGCCGAGCGGCACTTTGGATGGCCGCCGCCTTGAGCATCACCGCCGCCGTGGCGCCGATGCTCGCTCCCGATCTCGTTCACGAGACGCCACGACGCCCCGCGACGGGTAGAGCGATGACACCGTGTATGCGATGCCAGAGGTTTGGGTTGGCAACGAGCCGGGCCGTACCATAACAGTCAACTACTTGGGTATAAAGGACAGTCGTTAACATGCTATTACTCAGACGCCGCAACTGGGCCACAGGGCTTGCGTTGCTTGCCCTCGCGGGACTATTGCCGCCGGCAGCGAGCGCGGCAGTGGCGGCACCGCATTCGCAGCCAATGCTGGTTGCCGCGCCCGCGAGTGACACGTCGAACTCGCTGGAGACGGCAGCCAGTCGTGCGAGTGATCTCGGCCGAACGATCGCGTTTAGTCTCATCGGCCTAGCTCTCGCGGTGTCCGCCGTGGTCCTCGTGTTCCGGCGCGACTTCAAGGAAGCGATAGGCCTACTCGTCATCGGCGTTATTGCCGTTATGTTCGCGAGCCCAGTCGGTGTTAGCGTGTTGCAGGATACGGTGTCAACGCTTTTTGGCTCCGGGTAAGTCTATGCCAGACGCAGGGTTCGAGGTTCGCTCATACCGAGCCGTGTTCTCACTCGAGCGGCGGATCTACCGTATCGATACGCTGCGGCTAAATCCCGCCGGCGTCCCCCTTCGCGGCATCGCCTACGCCGTGATACTGGCGGTCGGTGCGTTGGTTGCGAGTGCGCTCCCTGGTATCTCGTGGGTGGCGGCGCCGCTGCCTTGGTATTTCCGCATTATGGCGCTGCCGGCGGCGCTCGGCGGAGTACTCGCGATGTTACGTATCGATGGACGCCCATTTCATGTCGCGGCGATTGCTGCTCTTCGCTACCGATGCGGTCCGCGAGACTTACGACGGTTCAGGCGCGGGACTCGCCCGATGGGGGTGTGGCGACCCCCGTCGATAGCGTTCGTTGCTGACGGTTCCGAGGGTTCCATGCGATCGCTCCGCTACTACGGCCCCGGGGTGACGCTCGTGTGCTGCGCGCACGATCGGGTCGAGTGGACACGAAGCAGGCCGTTATCGCGTCGCGCGAGCGTGGCGATTTACCCGATCCAGGGCGGGGTCGTGGGTACCGCGCTGACCGCCATGGAGATTGCGGCGGGTGCTGTCCTTGAGGTGTCAGGACGCCCGTGGAGCGACCGTGTCCACCAGGGTTGACCGATTCGCCCTCTCGCGTTCGTATATGGAAACTGTCTCATCGGCGCCGCCGGGCCGTGGGCACTGTTCGTCCTGCAGACGTACAACTACGCGACCCTGTCGCACGCCCGTAAGGCCGCCCACCTAGCTCAGCTTCTTGCCGCACTCGAGTCGTCTGAGGCTGACATGCAACTCATCCGGGTAGGTCGCCTATGGGACTGCCACGACTACCTGAGGTCAATGAAAGCTGACTACGCAGGTCCACACCAGGCGGCACACGAGCGCTACCTGTCAGAGCAACGCGATGCGCTTGCGCTAGATCTCGCGGGGCAGCCGCGGGTCTACATCGCGATCAGCCTTGAGACGCCGGCTCGAGATGTAGGTAGCTTTGTTTCGTCGCTAGCTGAGCGCGGACCGAGTGACCTACGGCACCGATTGCGTGAGGCTTTCAGGTGGAGCAATCGAAGGCTCTTGTCTGCCCGCGAGCTTGAGCGGCTACGCATGAGTGCCGACGCCGCGCATGCAAGGATTGGCAGCTTCATCGAGGCTCGGCCGGCGCGAACCCCGGAGGTGCAGTGGTTGGTACGTCGCGGGTTTTGCCGGGGCCTCGGCGAACCGGCGGTCGACGACTTGCACGAACCACAAGCGCTCGTGTTCGAGCGTAACGGCACGGGTTATCTCGCGCCGCTCGAGGCAGACGTGATGCGCTGGTGCGACAGCTATATCGAGCACCGCGGACGGGTGCTACGCGTTGAGTCTGAACTCGGTGTGAGCTGGCAGGCCCATTTAGTCGCCGGGGCTCTGCCCGAGCGTGAGGAGTTTCCAAACACGCGACTTGAGCTCATGTTCGCGGCGCCCGAGTCCCTGTGGTTTCCGGTGGACCTCGCGCTGACCGCGCGGTTACTCCCGAACGATCTTGCGATACGGCTAGTGCGACGCAAGGTGCAGGATGCGGACGAGATAGCACGGGCAGAAGCAGTCGGCGATCAGGGCGTGTCCGACCGGGGCTTCGATCGGACGCAAGATGCGCGTGATCTTCTCGCCTACCTGCAGTCGGCGAGTCATCCGCCACTGCTCAGAGCGACCCTCGCCATAGCAATTGGAGCCGATAGCGAGAACGAGCTGGAGCGCCGAATCGAAGCCTGCCGCCGGGCATACGGGGAGGTGTATCTGCACCGTCCGCTCGGTGACCAGCTCCGCTTGTTTACTCACCATATTCCGGGCCAGCGATGTGTGGTGAATGGCTATGACGATGTGCTGACAGCGGAGCAGGTCGCGGCCATGATGCCGCTCGCAACGCATGTGGTCGGGTCTGGTCGCGGGTTTCACTTGGGCCACACTCTGACTGGCTCCCGCCACGCCGTACGCTTCAACCTGCGCGAGGGCTCCGACACCGACCGTAATGCGACCATTCTGAGCATTGGGGCTCTGGGATCGGGCAAGACGACGCTCGACCAGAAACTGGCATACGAAGCGTTTCTATTGGGCGCACGAGTGATTGACTGCGATCCAAAGGGTGACCATCGCCTGCACGAGCTCGATGAGGTGGCCCCTCATGCCGAAACGATCGCGCTACGCGGCGAACGCTCACTTCGCGGAATGCTGGATCCGCTCCGCGTGGCACCCGAGCACATGCGCCAGGACGCGGCCGTGTCTTTCCTGTGCGAGCTACTTCCGGCGCGCGCTGACGCGGCGTGGGAAACAGCGATCGTCAAGGCCGTTGACGCCGTGTTGCGCCGGACCACTGCGGCGACCTGCTATGAGGTGGTCCGCGCGTTAGCAGCGGGGGATCCCGTAGATCAGCAAGTGGCCAAGACGCTTGAGGTGTACGCCCGAGCTGGTTTGACTCAACTCGGCTTCGCCGACCCCGACGTACGTCTTCCAACCGTCGGGACACGACAGGTCACCTACGTGTTGATCCGTGATCTCCCGGCGGCACAGCTGGGACGGCCACGCGCGGACTATTCGCCGCTCGAGCGCGTGGGGGAGCAGGTAGTACGCCTAATAGCGATGTTCGCTATGCAGCTCATGTCGGCTGAGCGATCGCGCCTCAAGGTGTTCTCGTTCGACGAGGGCTGGCGGCTTCTCGGTGATCCAGTCGGTAGGATGCTCCTCGCGTCGCTGCAGCGTATGGGCCGCAGCGAGCTCGCGGTACCGATCATCAGCACGCAGCTTGTGTCGGACACGCTCCTCGACGGGTGGGCGGCCGAGAACCTGGTTGGCGCGACGTTCGTCTTCGGGCTACGTTCGGAGGCCGAGGCTGCGCGAGCGCTCAAGCTGCTCGACTTGGATCCCGATGATCCGGCCTTGCGTGAGCAGCTGCTCTCATACGACAGCGGCCGCTGTTTGATGCGGGATCACCAGGGACGCGTCGAGCCGGTCAAGGTGGAAGTTCTCGCGCCCCGCCTGTTGCGCGCATTCTCAACGACGCCAACCGCTTGACAGCTGCCGACGTTGGGAGGCGCTTGGCGTGCCCTTTGATCGTCTTGGCCCTCGTTGCCTCGTGTCCGTCCGCGGCACTCGCAAGAAGCGGAAAGCGCCAAGTAAATGCCGTCGCGCCGGGACCCGGGGCGGCGAGCGCGGCGCCGATGTCACTGGTTGCCGGAACATCCGGTCCGGTTAACGATCCCCTTGCGGCCAACGGCTTCACGAGCCCGTCGTGCAGCACAGCTTCGCTGTTCGCGCAGCTTTCGGCTGTAGCGCGGACTAATTGCGAGATCTCAGGGGTGGCCGTAGCGCCCGTTCCGCTCTCTAACTACGCGTTCGATACCAACGTCGAGTCCGGGCTCGACGCGAGTTTTGACGAGGACGTTGATTCGATAGTCGAAGACCTAGTAATTACGCCGGTCTGGACGGTGGTCGTCTGGCTTGTGCACGTGGCCGTCGTGGCGCTCGAGTGGTGCTACACAATCGATCTGCTGGCCCCGAGCATGCTCAACGCGGTCGTAAACGCACTGAATAACACCGAGCGCATCTTCACGCAGCCGTGGCTGGGACTGGCCCTCGCGCTCGGCGGGATTGCGTACGCATGGAACGGACTGGTTCGGCGTCGCGTTGCTGAGACGCTCGGTCAAGCGCTCGTAACGAGCGCCATGATAGCTGTCGGACTCTGGATCATCGCGGATCCCGTTGGTACCGTCGGCGCCGCGAGTGAACTGTCGGACGAGGCAGCCGTTGGCACTCTTGCCGCGACGACGACCGGCGACGTTAGTCGACCGATCGGGAGTCTCGACAACGCTCTTGGCGAGGTCTTTGACAGTGCGATCACCGGGCCTTGGTGTTATCTCGAGTTCGGCGACGTCGACTGGTGTCGCGATCCGTCGAAGTTGGACCCGAGACTCGGGCGGACTGCTCGTGCGCTTGAGCGGTTGTACACGGCTGGAGCGACGTGTCACGGGCCCGCGCCGGGCCTCGTGGAGTGTGCGCCCGGCGGTAGTGCTGAGCAGCGCACGTACGCCAGCACCGCACTAGCGCTCTCATCTGCCAGAACTAACGGCGCGCTCTTTCTCGCGCTGCCAGCGAACGGACTGGCTCGGAACGATCTCGCGAGTCAGACCACGCTGCCGACGCTCT
>DATAJI010000085.1:0-1890 GCA_036262195.1 Solirubrobacteraceae bacterium | reverse complement strand
CGAACCTCGCCGCCGAGCCGTTGGCGCGGCTGATCGAATCCGAGCGCTGCAGCGTGATGGCCTGCGTACCGACGATCTACGCCGAGCTGCTGCGCTACGCCGACGAGCACCACCCCGACCTGAGCTCGCTGCGGATGGCGGTCTGCGGCGGCGCGCCGATGCCGCCGGCACTGGCGCAGGCCTTCGCCGAGCGCCACAGCGTGAATCTGCTGCACGCCTGGGGGATGACCGAGGCGAGCCCGACCGGCACCGTCGCCAACGAGGTCGCGGATCTCGACGAGCACGCGCGCTGGCTCGCCGCTTCGAGGCAGGGCGTCGCCGTTCCGCTCGTCGAGCTGCGGATCACCGGCGAGGACGGCGCCGAGCTGCCCTGGGACGCCGTCGCGAGCGGCGAGATCGAGATCCGCGGCCCGTGGGTCGCATCCGGCTATTACAAGGAGCCGGCGAGTGGCGAGCGCTTCCGCGGCGGCTGGCTTCGGACCGGCGACGTCGCGAACGTCGACGCCGGTGGCTCCGTCCAGATCACCGACCGCTCGAAGGACATGATCAAGTCGGGCGGCGAGTGGATCTCCTCGGTCGAGCTCGAGAACCTGCTGATGGCACACCCCGCGGTCCGCGAGGCAGCGGTGATCGCGACGCCCGACGAGCGCTGGGGCGAGCGCCCGCTGGCCTGCGTCGTGCTCGAGGACGGCCTCACCGCCAGCCCCGGCGAGCTCCTCGAGCATCTGCGCCCGCGCGTCGCGGGCTTCTGGCTCCCGGACGAGTTCGCCTTCCTCGAAGCGATCCCAAAGACCAGCGTCGGCAAGTTCGACAAGAAGCTGCTCCGCGCCCAGCTCGAGCGGGGGGCGCTCACGGGTCGTGTGCGGGTGCGGGACCAGAGCTAGCCGCTGCACACGGCGCTCGCCTCGTCTCGACGCTAAATGGGCGTTGTCCCGCGCGCGTTTTATGGCAATCGCGTAACCTGCTCGTAGGGATGAGCGTCGACGGTACTTGGCAGATCACGGCTCAGACCCCGATCGGGGAGCAGCAGTCGACCGTCGAGCTATCCGAGAGCAACGGCGCGCTCACCGGCCGGATGACCGCGCCGGAGGACGCAGCGATCTACGACGGCTCGGTCAACGGCGACGAGGCTTCATGGCGCGTCGACATCACCAAGCCGATGTCGCTGAAGCTGCACGTCAGCGCGACGATCGAGGGCGACGCGATGTCGGGCAAGATCAAGGCGGGAATCTTCCCCGCCGCGCCGTTTACCGCTCAGCGCACCAGCTAGCCGACGGCGGGGACCCAGGCAAGCATGTCGCCTAACACGCTCAGCCCGGTGGTCGGCTCGCCGCGAGAGCTGCTCGAGGCTGCGCTGCCCGAGCTTGAACGGCTAGCCGAGGACAAGCGCGCGACGGCGCTCGAGGAGCACGACCTGCAGGAAGCGCTCCAGCAGGCGGCCGGCGCCGGCTCCACCGTGATCGCGCTCAAGCACTGGCCCGAGGTCGGGCCGTTTGACATCGTGATCGACGATCGCATCGCTATCGAGCTGCAGTTCTGCCAGTCGGGCGACGCGCTGTCTGGGATCGCCTGGGATATCGCAAAGCTTGCCACGGCGCGCGCCGAGCGCAAGATCGAAGCCGGCTGGATCATCGCCGCCGCGCCGAGCTGGCACTGGCAGTCGCGCCGTCCCGGCGTCGAGCTGATCAGCGAGCACACATACGTCGGCGACGAGCTCGTCGAGGACTATGAGGGCTGGTGGCGCCTGTGGTGCAACGAGATCACGACGCGCCCGACGCACCTGCCGCAGTCCTTCGCGGTCGCCGACCCCGACAGCATCGCCGCCCGGCTCGGCCGCGTCCCGTTCGTCTTCCGCTTCGCGCGCGTCGAGGTCCTCAAGCCGACCTGGCA
>DATAJI010000084.1:0-2304 GCA_036262195.1 Solirubrobacteraceae bacterium | reverse complement strand
TCGTTCTGGTTTGCCGCCGACGCCGCGCGCCGGCGGCAGCGGCACGACTTCCGTCTGGTGCAAACGGTGTGGGAAACACTTCCGATGCTCGCCGCCTACCGCAACCGCCACGCCAAACGATTCCGCGACCAGGTCCTCGCGCAAACCGACCTGTTCCTGCCGACAACTGAGCGCGCTGCATTGACGCTCGAGCTGGAGGGCGTCGCCCGGCAGAGGATGACCGTATGCCCGCCTGGCATCGACACCAGCCGCTTCGCGAGCGCGTCCGCTGCTCCACCGCCGGGGCAACACACGATCGTCTCGCCGGGACGCCTGGTCTGGGAGAAGGGCCATCAGGATGTCCTGCGAGCCCTCGCGCTGCTGCACCGCGGAATCGTACGCACGGCCAGCGACGAGCTCGTGCAGCCGCGACTAACGATCATCGGCGCCGGGCCCGAGAAAGATCGACTGCTGGCCCACGCCGCTGAGCTCGGCTTGAGCGCCGCGGTCGAGATCCGCGCCGTGCCCTACGACGAGATGCCCGGGGTATTTGCAAGCGCGTCGGCGATGGTGCTCGCGAGCCAAGCCGCCGCGATGGCCTACTACCACCCGTTCGACGTGCCGCACGCCTTCTGGGAGGAGCAGTTCGGACTCGTGCTCGCCGAGGCGATGGCTGCCGGGCTGGCGATCGTGTCGACGACGAGCGGCGCCATCCCCGAAGTGGTCGCGGGTGCACCCGTAGACCTCGTCGCGCCCGGCGACTACGTCGCGATCGCCCGTGCGCTCGCCGCTGGACCGCTGAGCCGCGCGCCGGGCGAGCGCGTCAGCTATCCAGCCGAGGTGGTCCAGCGCTACTCGACGGGCGCCGCAGCCCGCCGGCTGACTGATGTTTACGACCGGCTGCTCGGCTCGACATGATCGGCCGGCTCACCGATCCCCACCGCTTCGACCTCCGACCGACAGGCCCCGGAGCGATCCTCGACATCGGTTGCGGCTCAGCAAAGGCGCCTGGCGCGGTCGGACTCGACATCTCGCCGGACACCGACGCGGACATCGTGCACGACCTCGACCTGTTCCCATATCCGATCGAAGACGACAGCTTTGACCAGATCCTCCTCCAGGACGTGATCGAGCACGTCGAGCAGCCAATTCGCGTGTTCGAGGAGCTCCACCGGGTCGCGCGTCCAGGCGCGCGAATTCAACTCCGTACGCCGCATTTCTCGTCCGTCCTCGCCTACGGCGATCCGACCCACCGCCACTACTTCTCAACGCTTGCGATCCGCTCGCTTGCGGAGCCTCGTTTCGCGCACTACACGGCCGTCCGGTTTCGCGTCGTCGAGATCCGCCTCGACATGTGGCTGCCGTTTCGCATGAGTGGCGTGAGCCTGCTGGCCAATCGCTTTACGGAGACCTACGAGAAGTACTTCGCGTTTCGCTGCCCCACGATGAACATTCGAGCGGAGTTCGAAGCGATCAAGTAGGCGCCCCAGTTACGCTGTGGCGATGGCAGGGAATACCCATGCGCAGACCTACTTGACCGCAGCCGCGAAGATCGCCGCTGCGCTGGATCCCGCTCAAATCGACGACGTGGCAGCCGGCCTCGCCAGCGTCCGAAATCAGCATGGCCGGCTATTCATCCTCGGCGTCGGCGGCGGCGCCGGGCATGCCTCGCACGCGGTCAACGACTTTCGCAAGCTCTGCCATCTCGAGAGCTATGCGCCCACCGACAACGTTTCGGAGCTGACCGCGCGAATCAACGATGACGGCTGGGAGACGTCATTTACGAACTGGCTCGAGGTCTCGAGGCTTTCCGCGAGCGACGCGCTTCTGGTGTTTTCGGTTGGCGGCGGCTCGCGGGCGCACGGCGTGTCGCTGAACCTGGTCAACGCCATTGAGCGGGCGCACGCTGTCGGCGCCTCGATATTTGGAGTCGTCGGCTCGAGCGAGGGAACGCTCGCACAGCTAGCCGACGTGGCAATCGTCGTCGAAGCACCGCCAGAGTTGAAGACGCCGCTCGTCGAGTCGTTCCAGGCGGTCTTGTGGCACGCGATCGTCTCGCATCCACAGCTCGCCGCCGAGAGCGCACGCTGGGAAGCCCTCGATGGCGCCAGCGAAACGTAGAGCAACGCTCGCGGTCTTCCTCGACCGCGACGGTGTCATAAATGCGCTCGTGCCCGATCCCGAGACCGGACAGCCCGAGTCGCCGCTGCGGGTCGAGGATGTGCGCCTGTTGGATGGGGCGGCGGAGGCGCTGGCGCAGCTCGCTGACGCCGGCTTCCTGCTGGTTGGGGCCTCAAACCAGCCGGCGGCGGCGAAGGGCAAGGC
>DATAJI010000083.1:0-2550 GCA_036262195.1 Solirubrobacteraceae bacterium | reverse complement strand
GATCGAACGCCTTCACCTCGCGAAGTCCGGCGGAACTCCAGGCTGGACTACATAAGCTAGGTTATCGAGCACTGCGTCAGCCGGTGAGGGCGAGCACGACTACGCCCAAGCCGACTAGCCGACAGCCCCACATCGTCGGTGTCCACCATCGAGCGCCGAGCAGCACGTCAACGCGGCCAGGGTGCCCGCTACTTGCCAGAAGGCGTTTGCGAAGCACGACGAGCCGCCTTTTGACAATCGTCGGCAAGACGAAGCACAAGCAGCCAAGGAGAGCCAGGCCGACGTTCACGGCTGACCAGCCTAGCCGTCCGCTTCCACGCGCCGCTCGAGCGTCGCGAGCGCCTTGATGTCCCCTGGTCGCCGGGTTGGCGGCGGGCCGTCGCCGCGCGGACCGCGGGCTGCCTCAGCCTGCGCTCTGCTCCTCGACAGTCAGCTCCGCCCACGGCTCGATCTCGAGGCGGCCGTCGGGGATCGGCTCGCCGCTGCGAACCGAGCGGCCGTAGCTGCCGTCGAGGAGACGCGCCTCAGCTCGCTCGATCGCGTCGAGCCGGCGACTCAGAAGGCTCTCGAGTGCCTCGTCCGTGCCCGTCGTGACGAGATCGTCGGCGGCGCTGGAGGCGTCGGCTTGGTCGTCGGATGGTACGCCCGGCTGCCGGCGAAGACGCCCGAGGTCCACCTCGGTGTTCTGACGGGCCTCGCTCAGAAGTTCGGCTGCGCGTTTGCTGTCCACTAGCCGACAACCATATCCGGCTGTCCCGCGATCAGCTCCGTGCCTCGACGGCGCCTCACACTTCCACCGTGGGCGTGACAGGCAGCTCGGTTTCGCGACGGGTACCGTTGCCGTTGGCGCCGTTCGATCCGCCCGCCGGCGGCGGTGAAGGCGGACCGAGACGACGTCCCTTGACGAGCAGCATGTCGTCGCGCTCCTCGATGCCGAGCCAGCGATAGATCTGGAAGAAGACGAACAGCGTCATCGCGAACGAGCCTGGAACGAGCATGATGCCGCCGGCGAGCTGCTGGTCGGTCAGCGCCGAGATCCCGCCAGGACGATGAGCTAGGTGGGCGTAGCGCGGATACAGTGGCGAGCTCGCGAAGACCAGTACGAGGGCGATCAGCCAACCAACGACCGACGCCGCGACGATGTAGTAGACGCGATGGATCTGGCTGAGGCGCGCCCGCAGCGGTGGCGAGTCGATGACCTGCGCCCAGAGCAGGATCCCAAAGACGAGGAACGTCGTGTGCTCGAGGTCATGGATCGCGCGGTTTGCGACAGCGGCGTCGTAGAAGAATGGGATGTGCCAGAGCACCAGGTCGACGCTGAAAGCGATCCATGCCGGGGTCGGTCGGGCGAGCACTCCGAGTGCGCGGAGCGGCGCGCACCACGGAGCGCGAGCGATCGTCTTTGCGAGCGTGCGTCGCATTCCCAACGGCAGCGGCCGCCAGATCGACATCCAGGGAGCGCCGAGCACGATCAGCGGCGCCGCGATCCCCAGCAGCATCACGTGCTGGATCATGTGGACCCAGAAGAGCTTCTCGGAGAGCGAGTCGATCGGCGAAGCGAGCGCGCCGAGGATCACGAGGAGCGCTGCGTAGAACGATCCCGCACGCCAGCGCTCCTGGTTGCTGCGCGGGCGCCCCAGCAGCCGCGTCGCGCGCTGTTCGCCGAGCACGTGCAGTGCGCCGAACAGCGAGATGAGGGCTAGCGGTACGTCTACCGCGGCCGGCATTACGAGTCGGCGGCCTTCGACTCCCCGGTACCCGAGCCTGCGATCGACGATTGTGAGGCATCGCCCTGGCGCTTCCGACTCCGGTATGTCGCGTGCCACCAGGCGACGACCGCGAACAGCAGCCCGAGCGGGACCACGAGCGTCAGCCAGCCGATGCCGGTGTAGTTGGTGCCGAAGTCGGCCAGTTGGACGAGTGAGCTCATTTGACGAGGTATAGAAGCACGAACGCGAGGACCTCGACAATGCCCAAGACGTAGAGGTAGACGACGCAGCCGTCGGCGTTTGGTCGCAGCGTGCCGGACGTGTTCTTGATGTCACTCTCCCCCGCGCGCTCCCCGCGCAGCGACTGTGCCCAGATCGTCTCGATCCAGTAAACGGCGCCGACCCAGAAGAGGCCGAAGGTCAGGGTGAAGCCCGTGAAGACGCTCGCCAGGCCCCCGTCAGTGGCGCCGAACGAGAGGTTGTAGTACTCGATGATCTGCAACGCGACAACGGCGAGCGCGAGCACCAGTGAGGCGACTGAAGCCAGACGCCACTGGCTGTCGCTGCCGTCGCCGAGCCGCATGCGCCCGAGCGCGAAGATCACACTCGAGCCGAGCACGCAAGCGAGAATCGCGACGCCCCAGCCGACCGGCGGCGTGACGTGCGGCTCGCGGAACGAGTGCGCCGTGTTGAGCGCGCGCAGGTAGAAGAACGCGAACACGAACGCCATGAAGAAGAACGCGACGGCACTCGCCCAAAGTCGCGCCCCGACGGCGATATTGGCGCCGAGCGTTTCGGGACCCTCGGGCTCGATCACGACGCCATCGGGCGTGCTCATGCC
>DATAJI010000082.1:0-5481 GCA_036262195.1 Solirubrobacteraceae bacterium | reverse complement strand
CTTCCGCGTCGGGCGCGAGCTGATCGTGACCGTCAGCAAGAGCGGATCGGGTTTCGCGGCGCAGTCTGGATCGATGGTCACGAAGTGCCCGTCGAAGTACAGCCCCGCGAAGTCGGCGTGATCGCAGCGGGTCGCTGATGGCGATCGTCGGCCGCGCTGCGCTGATCCTGGCGCTGCTCACGACGCTGTTCGGGATCGGCGCCTCGCTCTACGGGGCGCGCCACGGCCGGCGGGACTGGGTCGATGCGGGTCGCCGCTCGGTCTATGCGCTCCTAGCGATCCTCAGCGTCGCCTTCGCGATCCTCGAGATCGCATTCGTCAACAACGACTTCGCCTACAACACGGTCGCCAACAACTCGAGCATCACTACGCCGCTGTTCTATCGCGCCGCGGCGATGTGGGGATCGCAGGAGGGCTCGCTGCTGCTCTGGGTGTGGCTGCTCTCGCTCTGGTCGAGCCTCGCGGTGTTCCTGACGCGCAACCGGATGCGCGAGGTCGTCCCGTACGCGGTGTCGGTGCTGCTCGGCTTCGGCGCGTTCTTCAGCTCGCTGCTCGTCTTCTTCGTCTCGCCGTTTGCGTTGAGCTCACCGGCGCCGCTCAATGGCGCCGGCCTCGATCCGCTGCTGCGCAATCCGAGCATGATGATTCACCCCCCGATGCTCTACTCGGGGTACACGTTCTTCACGATCCCGTTCGCCTTCGCTGTCGGGGCTCTCATCACCCGGCGCGTAGACGCCGAGTGGATCCAGGTGACGCGGCGCTTCGCGCTCGCCTCGTGGCTCTTCCTTGGGCTCGGCATCCTGCTAGGCGCGCGCTGGGCCTACTACGAGATCGGCTGGGGCGGTTACTGGGGTTGGGACGCGGTGGAAAACGCCGCGCTGATGCCCTGGTTGATCAGCACGGCTTTCCTGCACTCGGTCATGATCCAAGAGAAGCGCGGGATGCTGAAGATCTGGAACGCGTCACTGGTGCTCGGTGCGAGCACGCTGGCGATCGTCGGCACCTTCCTCGTGCGCTCTGGCGTGCTCAACTCGATCCACGCGTTCGGCGCTTCGACGCTCGGCGTGCCGTTTGTGATCCTCATCACAACGATGGTGACGGGGTCGATCTACCTGGTTGTCAGCCGGCGCGACGTTCTGCGCAGCGAGCACCAGCTCGACTCGCTCTTCTCGCGCGAAGCCGCCTTCATGCTCAACAACGTGCTGCTCGTCGGCCTGACCTTCGTGATCTTCTGGGGCACGTTCTTCCCGCTGATCTCGGGTGCGCTCACCGGCACCGAAAGCGAGGTCGGTGCGCCCTGGTTCGATCGCTACACGGTGCCGCTAGCGCTGATGCTCGTGCTGCTCTCGGGCATCGGCCCGGTGATCCCCTGGCGGCGGGCGACGCTCGCCAACGCGCGGCGCAACTTCACGCTGCCGCTCCTGGCAGCGCTCGCGATGCTGCTCGCCTCGTTCACAGTCGTCCCGATCTCGTCGTCGCCCGCGACGGTCGCCCTGTTCTGCTGCGCCGTGTTCGTGTTCGCCGCCGTCGGGCAGGAGTTTTGGCGTGGATGGCGCGCCCGCCGCGCGACTTCGTCCGACTCGCCACCGCTCGCCGCGCTTTCGATGATCCGGCGAAACCGCCGTCGCTACGGCGGCTACATCGTCCATGTGGGGGTTGCGGTGCTGTTCATCGGCGTCGCGGCCTCGGCGACTTTCCAGCGAAGCCATTACGTCGAGCTGAAGCTAGGGCAGAGCGACGTCGTCGCCGGGTACACGATGAAGGTCGTGCGTCCCACGGCGGCGATCGTCACCGACCCGACGAGCACCGGCGCACTGCTCACGCTCGGCGCGATAGTTCGCGTGTCGCGTGGGGGCGATTACGTCACGACGCTCCACCCGACCAGCGAGTTCTTCCCAGATCCGAGCGGCGGCGAAGGACCCGTCGGCAGCCTGATCGGCGGCGACGCGGTCAGCGAGCTAAGCCTCGACTCGAGCCTTAGACGTGACATATCTGCGGCGATCGACGCTCCGTCGGTGGAGGGCGCTCTGCAGGGAGAGATCAACAGGGCCAACTCGCTGGTCAACAACGACAAGGTGGGGCCAAGGAAGCGGCTGACGCTTTCCTATGTGCTGCTGGCCGCGATCGCGCATGGCTATGTGACCAATATGCCTGCTGTCCAGTTCAAGCTGACCTCCTCGCCGCTCGTCATGTGGCTCTGGATCGGCGCGTTGATCGTGTTCGCCGGCGGGCTGACCGCGATCTGGCCGACAGGCGGCGCCACGGCGCGTGTTCGGGCGCGCTATTTCGCCCGCGTGGCACAGGAGCTCGGCCGCGCTTAGAACCGGCCCGCCGCGACGCAACAGGGACCGATGATGGCGGTCCTCGTGATCGCGGTGATCGCTTTGTTGCTCGCGTTCCTGATCTGGTTCGTGGGCGCTCCGTTGCGCAAGCCGGCACGGCTCGAGCCGGCCGCCGACGGCGAGCGGCGTGCGCTCGAGGCGGCCCGCGCGGCGAAGTACGCCGAGATCCGTGATACGGAGCTCGACTACCGCACTGGCAAGCTCTCCGACGAGGACTTCCGCGCGCTCGACCGCCAGCTCCGCGCCGAGGCGGTCGAGATCCTCCGCTCGCTCGACGAGCTGCGCTAGCCTTTTACGCGCATGCAGGCGATCTTCTCAACCACGCAGGTCCTGATCTGCATCGTCCTGATCCTCCTGATCCTGATGCATTCGGGCAAGGACTCGGGTCTCTCCGGCGCGTTTGGCGTCGGCACCGGCACTGGTCCGCTCGGTGGTGGCTCACTCGTCGAGCGCAACCTCAACCGCTGGACGATCCTGTTCGCGCTGCTGTTCGTCGCCAACACAATCTTGCTGCTGAAGCATCCTTGGGGGGGGAGCGGCTGAAACCTCGCTCTGCGAGGGTTTTTCACCGCTATAGCCGGTAGCCGCGCGCGGCTCGGGAGCGTCGGGACTAGTCAGAGCGCCCCAGCATCAGCGGCCGCAGTTCGGTGCGAAGGGCCAAGATGCACCGCCCCGCGCCTTCACCCGCGACGGAGAAGTAGAAATTTGTTCGTCGCTTTGCGACGAAGCAAATTTCTACTTCTTGACCTTCAGCAGGTCGATGATGAAGATCAGCGTTGAGTTGGCAGGGATCGTGGGCGGTTCGCCCTTTGCGCCGTAGCCGAGCGAGGGCGGGATGATCAGTTCGCGCCGCCCGCCAACGCGCATGCCGACGAGTCCCTTGTCCCACCCCTTGATGACGTCGCCGACGCCGAGCTCGAACGGGAACGCCACCCCCTTGGGGCCCCCGTGGCTCCAGGACGCGTCGAAGACCTTGCCGTTCTTGTAGAGCGCCCCGACGTAGTCAACCGTCAGCTCGTCGCCGTTTGCTGCGGCGGCCCCGGTGCCGGTGATGATGTCCTTCGTCACGAGCGACGTGGGCGCCGCTGTGCTCGGCACCGTGATCTTTGGCTCGGTCGAGAGCGGCCCGGAGCTGGGGACGGCGGTGCTCGAGCTCGTCGATGGGCTCGCCGTCACAGGGATCTTGGTCTTCGGCGGCTTGAGCGTCTGCGCCTGATCGGGGGCGGGAACGATGTGGTCGGTGTCCGCGTAGTTGGTCGAGCCGCAGGCGGCCAGCGCCACCGCGGACAACAGCGTCACAAGGGGGAGCAGTCGGGCGCGCATCGGTCGGGAAGGCTAGCGGACTCGCGCCCCGCTGGCGGCGGACCGGCATTCGCGGCCCCTCGCCTTCGTACTACGATCGGCCCGCATTGAGCGCAGCGGAGCCAGGGGACGTGGGGCGCGAGGAGCGGCGTTGGGGCGCGGTGGTCGCATACGCGTTGCTGGCGGCGTCGACGCAGCTCCTCTGGCTGACCTATGCGCCGCTGACGACAGCCTCAGCGCATCATTACCGCGTATCGGAGACTGCGATCGGTTGGCTCGCGGAGATCTTCCCGTTGCTGTACGTCGTGCTGGCGATTCCAGCGGGGCGCCTGCTCGACCGCTCCTTTCATCGCTGGCTTGCGGTCGGAGCGGTACTCACGGCGGCGGGCGGCTCGGTACGGCTCGCCGGCGACGACTACGCGTGGGCGCTCGCTGGACAGGTCCTGGTGGCTGTCGCGCAGCCGCTCGTGCTGAACGCGGTGACGAAAGTCGCGGCGGAGTACCTGCCGCCGTCGCTTCGCCCGCATGGGATAGCGGTTGGCTCGGCCGGGATCTTTGGTGGGATGCTGCTGGCGCTGTTGCTCGGCACCGCGCTCGGTGGGCCGGAGATCGCGACGCTGCTGGTCATCCAGGCGGCGGTCGCGGTGCTTGCCGCGGTGATGCTCTGCTGGCAACTCCGCGGTCGCGGCGCCGGTTCGCCGCAGGAGGAAGCCGTCGCGGTCGGCGTCGGGGCGCTCCGCGCCGTCTGGGCCGATCCGGGCGTACGCGTGATGAGCGGGCTGCTGTTCCTCGGCTTCGGCGCCTTCATCGCTCTCGCGACGTGGCTCCAGGCGCTGCTTCACCACTACCACGTCTCGGCGGACGCAGCCGGCAGCCTGCTCGTAGGCATGGTGCTGGCCGGGGCCGTCGGCTCGGCCGTCTTACCACCGCTGCTCGTCCGCCGTCGTGCCGAGCGCTCGGTGATCGCCGCTTCGATCGTGGCGGTCGTCGTGGGAGGCGTCGTGCTCGCGTTCGCGCACGGGATCGCGATCGACGCGGTGGTGCTCGTGCCGATGGGACTCCTGTTGCTGACGGACCTTCCGGTCGTGCTCGAGCTGAGTGAACGCGGGGCCGGCAGCGCGGCGGGAACGGTGGCAGCGTTGCTCTGGCTCTCGGGACAGCTTGGAGGCCTCGTGGTCGCGCTTGCCGTCCAGGTGCTCGTGCACCATCCGATGGCTGCGTTCCTCTTGCTCGCGGCGGTCGGGGTCTGCGCTATGCCGCTCCTCGTGCGGCTCGGGGCGGTGCTCGATGCTTCGCGTCCCTCGCCGGCTGGCGCCGCGTCCGAGAGCGTGGCTGCGGTCAGCTGACTCAGGCGTAGGCGGCGGCTTGGATCTCGCGGTGCGCGCGCGGCAGGCCAGAGCTTTCGAACTGGCGCTGTGTGAGCACGATCACGACGAGATCGGCGGCTGGGTCGACGAGCCACGATGTTCCGAAGCCCCCGTCCCAGCCGAACGCGCCCGAGTCGCTGACAGCCTGGCAGAAGCCCCAAGAACGACCGTTGAAGAAATCCGGTCCAAGTCCGCCCGCCGCCTTCTGCGCCGGCGTCAGCTGATCGCGCGTCATTTCGCGCACGTGCTCGCTGCTGAGTACCGCTCCGCCATCGGCGAGCAGCATCCGCGCGAAGGCGAGCAGGTCATCGACAGTCGAGACGAGGCCGGATGCGGCGTCCCCAAACAGCGGCGGTCGGCTCCAGCTTCCGTCTGGCTCGTCAACGACCACGAGACCGTCAGCTGACGGGCGGTAGCAAGTTGCGAGCCGGTCCGTGGCGCTGGTCCAAAAGCTTGTGTCGCGCATCCCG
>DATAJI010000081.1:0-9970 GCA_036262195.1 Solirubrobacteraceae bacterium | reverse complement strand
TTCGACCAGGTTCCGGCTGGTGACCTAAACCTGCGCAAGCTGGTCGGGCGCTTGCTGGAGGGTGACCCGCGGGCGCGGGCCGACGAGCAGCAGGTGCGCAGCTTCTTTGCGCGCTACTCGCCCTGGGGCGGTCTCGCTGCGGCCTACGCGCTGCGCGCCGGGATCACTCGCCCTGGCCCGGCAGGAACTCGTCCGTGACCGCGTAGCCGCTCTGCGCTGAGCCCTTCAGCAGGTCATGGGCGCTCATCCAGTCGCCGAACCTCACCCAGGCGTTCGGCTGCTGATAGCCGAATGGCTCGCCCGCCGGCGGCTCGGTCGCCGGCGCGCTCGCGAGCAGCACGGCTAGCTCGAAGCGCCGGCTGAGGCGCGGGTTGACGGTCGCCAGCAGGCTCGCGGTGGCGCCCGGGTTCGCCCGGACGGCTTGCTCGCTGCGCGTCAGCGACTGCAGAAATGCGCGTAGCAGCCCGCCGTCGCGGTGGGCTTCGCCGGTCCGGACGACGACGACGAGCTCACTGAAGCTCGGCACGCCGGCGGATGGCAGCCGGATCACGCTCGCCTGGTGGTGGGAGAGATCGAGCGCGACTGCGTCGTAGTTCCACAGCCCACCGACGATCGCCACCGCCTTTCTTTGCGTCAGCGGTGCCTCGACATCGCTGCCGGCGTCGATCGTGTGCAGGCGCGATGACGCGATGCCCGCCGGAGCGAGAAATGTCGCGAGCGCGGCAGCGGCCAGGGGGGTTCCGGTGCTCGCCACCGTCTTGCCAAGCAGCTGGCGCGGCGTGGTTATCGGGTGGCTCGCAAGCGAGATGATCGACTCGAGCGGTGCCTGGACGAGGGCGCCGATCGCCACGAGGCGCGAGCCCGCTGCACGCGCTGCAAGCAGCGCCGGCTCCGAGGTGATCGCCACTGACGCCTGCCCTGCGCTGAGTGCGTTCAGCACCGTCTCGCCGCCCGCCGGTGCCGAGACGCTGACCGACAGTGCGCCGCGCGCGAAATCACCGTTCGCGATGCCCTCATAGATCGGCGCGTATAGCGCGCTCGGCATGCCGCCGATGGCGACGACCAGCTTGCGCGTGCCGCCGAGTGTCGTGCGCGTGTGGACGACCCCGCATCCGGCGCATACTGCAAGGCTGATCACGCCTGCTGCAAGCAGCGCACCGTGACCGCGAAGGAATCGCGTCTGCATCGGACCGGCCGGATCGTAGAGGACTACGAGGGCGTCGTTGTCGTCAACGACTTCACGAACTCCTCGAGCTGGCGCGTTGTCCAGCATTCGAAGACCTCGCAGTAGGGCGCGTAGGCGGCGATCACCGAGTCACCGTAGTTCCAGTACAGGCGCGGCTCCGGGTTCAGCCAGAAGGTGCGCTGGGCGCGCGCGGTTAGCGCCGCGAATTCGCCGGCGCGCGGATCGCGTCCGTTGGTGCGCGCGTCGCCGAGCACGATGATGTTGGCACGGGGATCGAGGTCGTCTTCGACAAGCGCGCGGAACTCCGACCACACGCGGCCGTAGTCGGTATAGCCGGAGACGTCAGCGACGCCCGCCTCCCGCGCGATGGCCTCGCTCACCGCGTTGAACGCGCGGTCGCGGGCGAACGCATCGGTGACCTCGGAGACGCGCTCGATGAAGACGAACGAGCGCATCCGCCGGAACGAATCGTGGAGCGCGTGCAACACCGACAGGAAGAAGACCGACGCTGAAGTGACGCTGGTAGAGACGTCGCAGAGCACGTAGAGCTCCGGCCGCCGCGGCCGCCGCGGCCGCGGTTTGATGACGATCGGAACGCCCCCTGTCTGCAGCGAGCTGCGAACCGTGCGTCGGAAGTCGATCTGATCGTGGCGGTGGCGGCCGCGAAGCTCACCACCGTGCGTCGCTAGGCGGCGTCGGAGTTGGGCGACCACGCGGTGGACGGCGGCGAGGTCGGCGGCCGGCCCGCTTGGCAGTGCGCGATCTAGCTCGCCGAGTGGCCGCGACGGCGCGAGCGTCTCGGTGCGCTCGATCTGTGCCCGCTCGAGCTCCCGCCGCAGCATCGCCTCGAATTGCTGGAGCGCCTCTCGCGGGAGTCCGAGGCCCTCGCCTAGTGCCAACTGGCCCTCGCTGCGCAGGCCCAGCGCGCGCCGTATGCGCTGCACGTCAACGCCGACGACGGCTGAGCCTGATCCGTCGTCGCGGGAGAGGACGACGACGACGAGTCTTGCCAGGTCCCGCATCCGTGCCTCGTCGAAAGCCGCCAGCGCCTCGGCGATCTGAGCGCGCAGCTCGTCGAGATCGACCCGCTGGGCGCCAGCCCCCTCGCTGGCGGCGGCCCATTCCCGCACACCCTCGCGAAGCGCCGCGGCCTCGACCGCGCGGAAGAAGAAGCGCTCGAAGACGAGGTCCAATACGCGACGATCCTCCGGCGACTTGGCGAGGGTCGCCGCCAGGGCGCCCTGGAACGCCTCGCGCTCGCGCCAGTCGACCTCGGCCAGCGCGGCAAACGCGTCGAGTAGCTCGGAGGTCCCGAATCTCACCCCTTCGGCGCGGAGCTCGTCACCCAGCTCGAGTAGTCGCGCGTCGATGCCTAAGGTGGCTGAGATCCCGCTCACGGCGCGGTCGCTGCGAGCGCGACGCCGACCCGTGCCGCCACGATATCGAGGTCGGTGCGGTGCTTGACGATCACCGACATCGTCTGTGCGAACGTCGACTCATCGATGTCGCGCGCCCCGAGCAGCAGTAGCGCGCGCGCCCAGTCGATCGACTCGGCGATCGACGGTGGTTTCTTCAGATCCAGCTCGCGCACCATCCCGACGATCTCGACGAGCTTGCGCGCGACTGTCTCGGCCAGCTCCGGTGCGTGCAGCCGTACGATCGCGAGCTCGTGCTCGAGCTCCGGATAGTCAAGCCACAGGTACAGGCAGCGTCGTTTCAGCGCCTCGGTCAGCTCGCGCGAGTTGTTCGAGGTCAGCACGACCACAGGCTGCGAGCTCGCGGCGATCTGGCCGAGCTCGGGGATCGTGATCTGGAAGTCGGACAGCAACTCGAGCAGCATCGCCTCGAATTCCTGGTCGGTCTTGTCGATCTCGTCGATCAGGAGGACCACCGGCTCGGCCGCGGAGATCGCGCTCAGCAGCGGGCGCGCCAGTAGGAACTCCTCGCTGAAGATGTCGTCCTGGACTTCGTTCCAAGCTGCTCCCTCGGCCTCCGCCTGGATTCGCAGTAGCTGCTTGCGGTAGTTCCACTCATACAGCGCCTTCGCCTCATCGAGGCCCTCGTAGCACTGCAGGCGAACGAGCTCGCGGCCGAGATGGCTCGCGAGCGCCTTCGCGAGCTCCGTCTTGCCGACTCCGGCCGGCCCCTCGACCAGGACGGGCTTGTTGAGCCGGATCGCGAGATAGGCGACGAGCGCCGTCGAGCTGCCAGGCAGGTAACCGGCGGCGCGCAGGCCGTCAGTGAGCTCGGCGACCGATTCGGGAAGGGCGTTCACTACGTGCGAATGATAGGAGCGTCGGCGCGGCGCTCGGCTGCGGTGCTAGCCGGGCACGGCGGCCGTCGCGACGCTTACGGTCTCGCTTTGCACGCTGCTGTTGCCGGCAAGGTCGACGGCGGTGAGCGCGAGTGTCCAGTTCCCGGGCTGTGAGGGGCGCCAGGTGAATTTGTGCGCTCCGTGTCCGAGCTGCATCGTGCCGTAGGACGAGGTCTTGCCGTCGTAGGTGGCGGTGAGCCTGACGTTCGAGATCTTCGACAGCGTGAAGCGGATGTCGCTTACTCGGCGCACGCGCGCGCCGAGTAGCGGTCGCAGCACCATCTGCGGCGGCTGCTTGAGGTCGGCCTGGAACGCGGCCGCCGTGGCGCAGTAGATCTGGTTGGGGTTGGTCGTCGTGCCGGTGCTGCCGCTCGTGCCGGTGCTGCCGCTCGCGCCGGTGCCGCCGCTCGTGCCGGTTGCACCGCTCGCGCCGGAGCTTCCGGTGTCGCCACCGGGGGCCGTCCCGCCGGTACCGCTCGCACCGCTGGTCGGCGTCGTCGCGGTCGGTGGCCCGAGGACCCACAGCGCCTGCGTCGTCGTCTCGCGCGTCTGCGAGCAGAGCGTCTGCAGGAAGCCGGTCAGCAGCTCGTGGTAGCTGAGGTCCGATTCGCCGTATTGGTCGTAAAGCGACCAGTGGCCGGTGTTGTAGCCCGGCAGCGCGATCCGCGCTTCGTCGTTGCCGCGTGTGAACAGCTCCTGCGCGAGGCTATCGCCCTGGTAGGCGAGGTCGAACAACCCGATCAGCGACTGGATGAAGGCATTGATCACGTGCTCGTGCGGAGCAAAGCTGTAGATCAGATACCAGGCGCCCCCCGCTGTCGACGATTCGATTCCCAGCGGTGGCGCCGCTTGGAAGACGCCAAGCGCGTCGTGAGCATCAGTGAGGTAGGCGCTGTTGTGGAGCATCGTCGAGGCGCCGGTCAGCGCCTCGACCGCCGTGCCTTCGGTGATCGCGCTGACCCACGGCGGGCTCCCGCCGTCGAAGCTGAAGTCGTACTCCCACGCGATCCCGCCAGCGCGCGTGACGGCGAGGCTGAGTGCCTGGTTGATGAGATTGGTGAGGTTTGTCGCCTCGTGGTCGTCGTAGAATCCGTTGGCGGCGCCAAACGTGCCGAGCCACTGGATCTCGAGTCCCTGGCCGGGGTAGAACTCCCAGACCAGGCTGCTGCCCGGGAAACCGACGCGCTGCTCGCTCGCGATCATCGGGGCGCTCGTCCACCACTGCTGGTTGCGCTGCAGCGTCAACATCAGCGCCGGGAGGCGACCAGGCGTGAGCGCTCCTGAGTGGGCAATGGCGCGCAGCGTGGTGAGGACGGCTCCGAGCTCCTCGTGGCGCGCGCCCGAGAGGCGTCGCTCGGACGTTTGTGCATCGGTCCACGCGCTTTCGTAGCTGGCGGCGCTTGCGGCTGGGATCTCGCCGCGCTGCGCGAGCTGTGCGAGTGCTCGGACGAAGCTGAGCCGGCGCGAAGCTGGCGCCCCAGGCGCGGGTGTAGCTGGCGCGGTTGGCGTCGTCGCGACAGTCGCCGTGTGGGCGCTGAGGTCCGTGCCAGGCTGCTCGGCGCGCAGTCGACCGTGATCGAGCACGAGCTCCAGCGAGCTGTACGGTACCCGGGTCCCCTGATCCGGGTGGTTTGTGGCAGACGCGCCAGCAACGCCGCAAAGGCCTAGCAGCACCACAGCGCAGCCCGCCATCAGCAGCGGCCGCACAGGGACCATGGTACTGTCGAAGGCGCCCGTGAGCGCCAGTAGAGCCTTGTTGCAACACCACTTGCGGCAAGTCGCGCTCGCCTCGGCGACGCTGCTCGCGGGCGTCGTGATCGGGGCCTGCGGCGGCTCGTCCGGCAGCGCCGATAGAGCGGCTCACCTGCTGTCGCAGACGTTTGCCGCCAACGTCGCCAAGATCCACTCGGGCAACCTGACGCTGACGATCCGCGCCGATCTCGACGGAATCAAGCGCCTCGGCGGACGGCCGCTGTCGCTGGCACTGTCAGGGCCCTTCACCGACCGCTACGGGGCCGCGCCCGCGTTCGATTTCGGTGCCGCCGTGACCGAGGACGGCTCGACGTTGCCGGTCAGTGTCCTATCGACCGGAAAGACCGTCTATCTCGAGTTCGCGGGCACCTACTACGCGCTGCCGCCGAGCGTCAGGTCCACGCTTGCGAAGCTCGTCCGGCCCTCGGGCGAATCGGTCGGCTCCGCGAACCTGCTCACGAAGCTCGGCATCAACCCGGTCTCCTGGCTTACTACCCCGAAGCTCGTCGGCACGACGATGGTGAGCGGGGTCGAGACAGATCACCTCACGGCTCAGGTCGATGTTGTCCAGCTGCTGCGCGACGTGGCGAAGCTGGTGACTCGCGGCAGCGCGATAACTGGCTTGGCGTCGCTCGGGGACGCCCTCACCCCAACCAATCTGGGCCAGATCGCTTCGACCGTCACCTCGGCACGCGTCAATGTCTACAGCGGCGCGAGCGATCACATCCTCCGTGAGTTCTCGACCGCGCTGACGTTCACGATCCCAGCCGCGGGGCAGCGCTCGCTGGACGGGCTCAGCGGAGGCTCACTCGACCTCGATGCCACGATCACCAACCTGAACGCACGCGAGACGATCACGACGCCGTCGAGCTCGGAGCCGTTCAGTGACCTGCTGGGCCAGAGTGGCGGCTTGTCGTCGTTTTAGCGGCGACCACCGACGAAAGCGATGGTCGATTTCAACCTGAGCGACGAGCAGTTGGCGCTGCGCGAGCTCGCGCACGACTTCGCCGCCAGGGAGATCCGGCCTGTCGCCTGGAAGTTCGACCGCGACAGCACCTTCCCGCAGCAGATCATCGCGCAGGCCTGGGAGCTCGGGCTGATGAACGTCTATATCCCCGAGCGCTATGGCGGCATCGGGCTAAGCTCTTTCGCCGGCGTCCTGATCGATGAGGAGCTCGCCTGGGGCTGCTCCGGAATCCAGACGTCGGTCGGCTGCAACGGCCTGGCCACGATGCCGCTCCTGCTGGCCGGCTCCGAGGGGCTCAAGCGTCGCTACCTCGAGCGGCTGACCGCGGAGCCGCGGCTAGCGTCGTTCTGCCTGACCGAGCCCGACGCCGGCTCCGACGTCTCCGCGATGAAGACGCGGGCGGTTCGCCAGCACGACAAGTACGTGATCAGCGGCTCGAAATGCTTCGTTACAAACGGCGGCTACGCCGACTTCTACACGGTCTACGCCAAGACCGACCCGCAAGCCGGCCGCCGTGGCATCTCGTGTTTCATCGTGCCGCGCGACGCCGGCGTGCTCGTTGGCAAGCACGAGGACAAGATGGGTCAGCGCGCCTCAAATACGGCGACCGTCACCTTCCCCGAGGTCGAGGTCCCCGCCGACCACCTGATCGGCGACGAGAACGCCGGCTTCAAGATCGCGATGATGACGCTCGACCGGATGCGCCCCGGAGTGGCTGCGATGGCCGTCGGGATCGCCCGGGCCGCCTTCGAATTTGCGGTCTCCTACGCGAAGGAGCGCTCCCAGTTCGGCACGCCGATCGCGACGCACCAGGCGATCCAATTCATGATCGCCGACATGGCGACGGATATCGAGGCGGCCCGGCTGCTCGCCTGGAAGTCGGCGGTGCTAGTGGACCAGGGCCAGCGCAACACGCTGCTCTCCTCTCACGCCAAGCGGTTTGCCGCCGACGCCGCGATGCGCGTCGCGACCGATGCCGTGCAGGTCTACGGGGGCTACGGCTTCATCAAGGACTACCCGGTCGAGAAGCTGATGCGCGACGCCAAGCTCATGCAGCTCTATGAAGGCACTTCTCAGATCCAGCGGCTCGTGATCGCGCGAGAGATCCTCGCTTCGACCGACTAGCTAATCGTCGGCGTGCTCCGGCTGTGACACGAACGTCGCCGGGTCGCCGCCGATCCGTCCGACGACGTCTATCGCATCGATCGCCTTGATCTCCTCGCCGCTCAGCTCGAAGTCGAAGACGTCGATGTTCTCGGCCTGTCGCTGCGGTGACGACGCCTTGGGAATGACGACGCAGCCGAGCTGGATGTGCCAGCGCAGGATCACCTGTGCTGCGCTCTTGCCGTGCGTTGCGGCGGCGTCCGCTATCGCTGGGTGCTCGAGGACCCGCCGGTCTGCTTGTGCGAGCGGGCTCCACGACTCGGTGACGATCCCGTGCCGCTTGTGGAATTCGCGCAGCTCGACCTGCGCGAAGCCCGGATGCAGCTCGACCTGGTTGACGGCCGGGGCGACGCCAGTCTCGGCGATGATCCGCTCTAGGTGGTCGGCGTTGAAGTTGGATACGCCGATGGCTCGCGCCCGTCCGGTCTCGGCGATCTCGATCAGCGCCTGCCAAGTCTCGACGTAGAGGTCACGCGATGGGACCGGCCAGTGGATCAGATAGAGATCGACGTAGTCGAGTCCGAGCTGGCCGAGGCTCTCGTCGAACTGAGCCAGGGCCTGGGCTCGTCCGTGCTCGGTGTTCGGCAGCTTCGTCGTAACGAACAGCTCTGCCCTGTCGAGGCCGCTGTGCGCGATCGCCTCGCCGACGCCGGCTTCGTTGCCGTACGCCGCCGCGGTGTCGATGCTGCGATAGCCGGCGGTGAGGCCGTCGCCGACCAGCGCGCTCGTCTGATCTGGTGGTACCTGGAAAACGCCGAGGCCGAGCTGCGGCATCTCGACGCCGCCCCCCAGCTCAAGATCGGGAACGACGGTGCTCGGCTTGGTGCTCACGGTGCCCTTTCTGTGGAACAAACGCTACCGCTCAAGCATAGCCTCGGACCGCTACCGGGGCGCTGAAGCTCTCGGCGTTTGCACCCTCGACGCTCCCCACGAACACGCGGAAGAAGCCGGCGTGACGGAAGTGCACGACGATCTTGAAAGGCACCACGCCGTTGCGCGGCGCGTTCGCCGTGATGCCGCCGGCGATGAGCTTCCACGACTTTCCGATCAGCTCCTGGATTGCGTACTTGGCATCGGTCTCGCTGGCCGGCGCGACAGTTCCGGTAAAGCGCGTGACGCGGTGCGCGCGCGTACCGATGCCGCGAGTGTGGACGCTCACCGCGAGGGCGTCGGTCTCGGCCACGATCGGCGAGACGACGGTCGGCTGGCTCACGTTGATGACGCGGTACTCCGTGCTGATTTCGAGCGACGGGATGGTGAACGTGTAGGCCCCGGTCGAGGACGTCAGCTCGGTGTTGCCGACCTGGGTGAACCCGGCCGTATATGGAAACGGGTTCTGCTGCAACGCGACAGCCTGATTTGCGTTGCCGGTCCCCGCCAGCGTGCCCGCCACCGTCACAAGACCCCCGTACACGACCGGGTTCGGGCTCGCATCGATCTGGAGTGAGAGCGGGATCTTCGCCGTCTTGAACGTCTTGTTCGTGCCTTTCGTCGTGCCGTTGGCACTTACCGCGACGAGACGGTAGTCATAGGTCTTGTAGGCAGCCAGCCCGGTGACGGTCGCGCTCACCGCGGTCGTGGCCTTGCCGTCGCCGAGCTGCACCGGAGTCGATGTCGAGCCATAGGCGGTCGTTGTCCCGTACTCGAAGTACACCTCAGTCGCTGCGCCGTCCGGGTTGGAGCTCCCCTCGAGCACCGCTGACTGATACGTGACCTCGGTCGCCGCGCCGGTCGTCGCGGTCGGCGCTGGGGGTGGGGTCGCCGCGACTGCCGCTGCGCCGCTAACTGCGAGCAGCGAAAACGCCGCAGCTGCCAATTTGATGGTTCTCCTCATGCTTCCTCCTGTCGCCGCCATTTTCCCCCGCCATCACATGGCGGCTGTCCTCTAAAGCTCGAACACGCTCTGCCAGGCCGAAGTTGCCGATAGTCGCGCGCCTTCCTGACGCTTAATCCGAGCTCAACGCCGATTCGCGCGCAAGACCACTATGGCGTACCCTCTGCAGATGGGTGACGAGGCTCCCACGGGATTCCGTGAGTTCGCAAGTTCCCGTGCCGAACAGCTCCTTGGACGGTTCGCCCGCGACCTGCTCGACAGTCCGAACCTCGGCACCGCGATCGGCCGCGCGATGGAGGCCCGTTCGAAGGCCGTGCAGGCGCAGGAGGCTGCGATGGGTTTGCTTAACGTTCCGACTGCCGGCGATATCGAGCGGCTCGCGCGTCGCGTTCGCTCGATTGGGGACCGGCTCGGCGGGATCGAGGACGCGCTGGCGCGGATCGAGGGCACCTTGCGCCGCCAAGCCGATCAGCTGACCGGGCGTCTTGACGCTGTCGAGAAGGAGCTAGCCGCCGCACGGCGCGAGCTCGCGGACATCGATTCGTCGCGGCTCGAGGAGCCGATCGCAGTGTCGCGCGACCAGGAAGTTCTGCTACGCGCGACTCAGGTCAGCTAACGCCGCGGCCGGCCGGCGCGCAGGCGTTGGGCCGGACCAGGGCGCTGAGTCCGAGCCAGCCAACGGCCAGGCCGGCTTGCGTCAGGGCGTCGTGGTCGATCCGCTCGCGGTCGCTGCCGAGGACGTCGGTTATCGCT
>DATAJI010000080.1:0-5726 GCA_036262195.1 Solirubrobacteraceae bacterium | reverse complement strand
ATCCGCAGCACCGCCACCACAATCAACCAAATCGTCAAAGAAATCACCAACACCCGCATCACCGAACGCGGCGAAACCCGCGCCGACGACAAAACCAGCGACGCCGCCATGGAAGAACGCAAACAAGCGGGATACTTCTAGTGGCGGCTGGTCGCCAGCAATGAGCATCGTGTCGATTCCCATCATGCGTCGCAAACGCCGCGGCGCCGCCAATGTCGTCTGGCAGGACGGAATCGTCGATCGCAGGGAGCGCTGGGACGTGCTCGGCCAGCGCGGCGGAACCGTCTGGTTCACCGGCCTGTCCGGCTCCGGCAAGTCGACGACCGCGGCCGCGGTCGAGGCGGCGCTCCTAGCCGACGGACGTTGGGCCTACCGTCTTGACGGTGACAATCTACGACACGGGCTTTGCAGCGATCTCAGTTTCGACCGCGGCGACCGGGCAGAGAACGTTCGCCGCGTCGCCGAGCTGGCTCTGCTGTTCGCCGACGCCGGCGCCATTGCGCTCGTCTGCCTGGTGTCTCCCTACCGCGCCGACCGCGCCCAGGTTCGCGAGCTGCACGAGCAGGCCGGCCTGGACTACACCGAGGTCTACGTCAGCACGAGCCTCGAGGAGTGTGCGCGCCGTGACGTCAAGGGCCTCTACGCCCGCGCCGAGCGCGGCGACATCGACGACCTGACCGGCGTCGGTGCGCCGTACGAGCCACCGATCTCCCCCGAGGTCGAGATCGACGAACGGCTCGACATCGAGGCTGCCGCGCGCCTCGTAATGGCGGCGCTCACCAGCAGGTAGCTCGTCTCAGTGCGGCTTCGCGCGGCGGAGCTGGTTGCGCTCCTCGTGCATGCTGACAACGCGCTCGATCAACTGCAGGATCTGCGCCACCCCGGTCGCCTTGGCCTGCCCATAGTGGAAGGCCTCGCGCCAGTCGGCCACCCGGGCGCCCTCTGCGACCATCGCGTTGAAGAACTCGCGTCGCATCTGCACGGTGACACGCGCATCAGTGGCGATCGCCTTGGTCACCTTCGGGCCGGGGAGCTCAATGCGGTACTGCTGGACGTCGCCGCGACCGTGAAGCTCGAGCGAGAAGACGAGCTTGAGCTGGCGTAGTGCCGCCACCTCCTCGATCACGCTGTCGACCGCCTGAGCGATCTGGTCCCTGGTGGTCGAGCTGTCGGTCACAACGCGAGTCTAGCTGTCGGCTCGCGGCCGCTCAGAGTCCTCAGAGCGCGACGATCGCGTCGATCTCGACCAGCGCCCCGCGTGGAAGCTCGGCGACGCCGACCGTCGCGCGCGCCGGCGGCGCCAGCGGAAAGAGCTCCTCGCAGACCGCGTTGACCTCCGCGAAGGCCTCCAGCTCGACCATGTAGATCGTCAGCCGGAGCGCCCGCTCCAGCGACGTTCCGGCCGCCTCGCAGACCGCTGCGAGGTTGTCGAGGCAGCGCCGCGCCTGAGCGCCGATGCTGACGCTGACGATCTCTCCGCTAGCCGGGTCGAGCGGTATCTGCCCGGAGCAGAACAGCAGACCGCCAAAACGCACAGCGTGGCTGTAAGGCCCGATCACGGCGGGAGCCCCCGCGGCGACGATCACCTCCCGATCACTGGGCATCGCCATCCACGATAGACCGCCGCGAGAGTTCGTGCAGGCGCAGCGGGCCGATGCGCTACGGTCCTCGAGATGCTGCGTGTCGTCAAGGGAGCAGCGCTTGCGACGGCGAGCGCAGCTGCTGGGCTGATGATCGCCGCCGCGAGCGCGCAGGCGGCGGTTTCGCCGGTCGCGTTCACGCCGTGCACGAGCGCCAGCGCCTCCGGGTTCGCCTGCGCCCAGCTGACGGTCCCGCTGGATCCGAGCGGCGCCGTCCCGGGAACCGTGACGCTCTCGATCGAGCGCAAGGTCGCCGTCACCGGCACGGCGACACAGGCGGTTGTCGCCCTCGTTGGAGGGCCCGGCCAAGCAGCGATCCCGCTCGCCGAGGGCCTGGAGCAGATCGTGTCTTCGGGACTGCCGACACGAGACCTGATCGTGTTCGACCAGCGCGGCACCGGAACCTCCGGCGCGCTGAGCTGTCCGGCCTTCGAGAGCCCCGGCGCGAGCCTCACGCCAACCGTGATCGGCAACTGCGGAACGCAGCTCGGCACGGCACGCGGGTTCTACGAGTCCGATGACTCGGTCGCCGACATCGAGGCAATCCGCCAGGCACTCGGCTACAGCCAGGTGATCCTGTACGGCACCTCCTACGGCACGAAGGTCGCGCTGCGCTACGCCGAGCAGCACCCAACCGACACCGCCGGCCTGGTGCTCGACTCGACGGTCGCGCCCAACGGTCCGGATGTCTACGGTGGCTCGAGCTTCGCCGCGATCCCCAAGATCCTCGCCAACCTGTGCGCACGCGACGCGTGTCGCGGCATCGATGCCGATCCAAGCGGCGACCTCGCGACCCTGGTTAGCGGCCTCAGCTCAAAGCCCGTGCGCTCGAAGGTGATCACCGCCAAAGGCCACGTCGCGCACGTGATGATCACCCCGGACGCGGTCTTCGGCGTGTTGATCTCCGGCGACCTCGACCCGATTCTGCGCGCCAACCTGCCGGCGGCCCTGCACGCCGCTGTTCACGGCGACTACTCGCTGCTCGCGATGCTCGTCTACCTGGCCAGCGCTCCCGAAGGCGGCGTCAACGACGAGCTGTACCTCGCGACGAGCTGCGAGG
Source organism: Solirubrobacteraceae bacterium (assembly GCA_036262195.1). Lineage (GTDB taxonomy): Bacteria > Actinomycetota > Thermoleophilia > Solirubrobacterales > Solirubrobacteraceae > Palsa-513. The sequence continues at coordinate 3,026 of DATAJI010000080.1, read as the reverse complement.
AGCAGCCGTTCCCGTGGAATCGCGCCGACTCGCCGACCCAGCGCGCGACCGAGGCGCTCGCGGCGTTCCAGGCCCAGCCCGCCTCCACGTTCGCCCCGTTCACGGCGCAGACCGGCTACGACTTCAGCGACGCCCCTTACTGCGCCGGCTGGCCGTTCGAGACAGCGGGGCCGGAACCGAGCGCCGGCACGCTGCCAAACGTCCCGGCGCTGATCATCAGTGGCGCCGAGGACATGCGCACGCCGACCGCGGACGCGCAGAGCGTCGCGACGCAGATCCCCGACGCGACGCTGCTCGTGGTGCCCAACACCGGCCACTCGGTGCTCGGCACGGAGCCGACCAACTGCGCCCAGGACGCGGTCAACGCGTTCTTCAAAGGCACGCCGATCGCGCAGTGCACGGACACGGCGATACCGAGCACGCTCGTTCCGACGCCGGTGCCGCCGCGATCGCTACGAAAGCTGAAGCCCGCTCCGGGAACGCACGGCCGCGCAGGCAAGACCGTGCGGGCGGTGCTCGACACGCTCTCGCAGTCGCTCGGGGTCGGTACGGAGAACTTCCTCAACGGCTCCTCGCCCTCGGCAACGGTTCGCTTCGGTGGCCTGCGCGCCGGCTGGGGATCGTTCTCGCTAGACGGCCTACACCTCCACGACTACTCCTACCTGCCCGGGATCACCGTCAGTGGCAGCTACGCGACGAGGTCGAAGACCTACACCCTGACGATCGGCGGGCCCAAGGCGGCGGACGGCGATCTGGTCTTCCACACGAAGCGAAAGACGGTCAGCGGCAGGCTCGGCGGGGTCGCCGTGCACACCACGGACAAGAAGCTCGACACGCAGAGCTACGCGATCCGGGCGAGCACCGCGCAGATCGCCGGTCACACCTTCGCGTCGCGGCTCGCGGGTCTTTAGCCGCACGGCGTCATGGCGAACGCGCTCGCAGCCGAGGCGTCGCCCTATCTCCGCCAGCACGCCGACAACCCGGTCGACTGGCTGCCCTGGGGAGCAGAGGCGATCGAGCGCGCCCGCGAGCGCGATCTGCCGCTGTTCGTCTCAATCGGCTACGCGGCCTGCCACTGGTGTCACGTGATGGAACACGAGTCGTTCTCCGACCCGGCCACCGCGGCGCTGATGAACGAGCGCTTCGTCTGCGTGAAGGTCGATCGCGAGGAGCGTCCCGACATCGACGGCGTCTACATGGAGGCCGTCCAGCTGATGACCGGGCACGGCGGCTGGCCGCTCAACGTCTTCCTCACGCCGGATCAGACGCCGTTCTTCGGCGGCACCTACTGGCCGCCGCAGCCGCGGCACGGCATGCCGGCGTTCCCGCAAGTGCTCGCGAGCGTCGCGGAGCTGTGGAGCGCCAGGCGCGACGAAGCATGCGACGTCGCTGCGCGCCTGACTGAGCGCCTGCGTGAGACGGCTCGGCTCGAAGCCCGCGATCTCGCCCTTGACGAGGAGGTGCTCGTCGGCGCGGTCGCGCGGCTGCGTGAGTCCTACGACGAGCGCAACGGCGGCTTTGGCGGGGCGCCGAAATTCCCGCCGCACTGCACGCTCGAGCTGCTGCTGCGCCGCGGCGAGCTCGAGATGTCGACCGCGACGCTGCGGGCGATGGCTCGCGGCGGCATCTGCGACCAGGTCGGCGGCGGCTTCGCGCGCTACTCGGTCGACGCCACCTGGACGGTGCCGCACTTCGAGAAGATGCTCTACGACAACGCGCTGCTGGCCCGCGCCTACCTCCACGGCTGGCAGCTCAGCGGCGAGGAGCTGCTGGCGCGCACCGCTCGTGAGACGCTCGACTTCTGCCTGCGTGAGCTGCGCGCCGACGACGGCAGCTTCTACTGCTCGCTGGACGCCGACAGCGAGGGCGTCGAGGGCCGCTACTACCTCTGGACGCTGCAACAGCTCGAGCAGGTCCTCGGCGAGAACGCGCAGGCCGCGATCGACTACTTCGGCGCCAGCGCGGCGGGCAACTTCGAGGGCGCCAACGTGCTCGTCGCGAGCGGACCGGAACCGCCCGATCGCTCCTCGATCAGGGAGCTGCTGCGGGCGGCGCGCGAGCGCCGCGTAAGGCCAGCCCTGGACGACAAGCGCTTGACTGCCTGGAACGCGTTGATGATTGGCGCGCTGGCTGACGCGGGGGCGGCGCTGGCGGATCCGGTCTACCTCGATGCCGCGGTCGCGGCGGCGGAGTTCGTCTGGCGCGAGATGCGCGAGCGCGACGGGCGACTGCTGCGGAGCTACGGCGAGGGCGGCGCGCACGTGGCGGCCTTCCTCGAGGACCATGCGTTCCTGCTCGAGGCGCTACTGACGCTGTACGAATCGACGTTTGACGAGCGCTTCTTCGTTTGGTCCGTCGAGCTTGCCGACGCGCTGCTCGATCGGTTTCGCGACGCGGAGCGAGGCGGCTTCTTCGTCAGCGCCCGCGACGGCGAGCGGCTGATCGCGGAGCGCAAGGAGCTCGAAGACCACCCGATCCCGGCCGGCTCATCGAGCGCGGCGCTCGGACTGCTGCGGCTCGCCGCGCTGAGCGGCGAGCGCCGCTACGAGGACGCGGCACTCGGCGCGATCGGACTCGGCGCGGAGATCGCCCCGCGCTTCCCGACGACGTTCGCCTACCTCCTCTGCGCGGCCGACTTCTACCTCGCCGATGTCAAGGAGATCGCGCTCGTCGGGCCCAACGTTGCGCCATTCGCACGCCTCATCCGCGACCGCTTCCTCCCCCACATCGTCCTCGCCGGAGCAGCCGAGGGCGCGACCAGCAAGGTCCCTCTGCTGGCGAGTCGCTCGGTCGCCAAGGATGTCACCGCGGCCTTCGTGTGCGAGCGATTCGCTTGCCAGGCGCCCTTGGCTACGCCGAGCGAGCTCGCCTCCCTGTTCGGGTGGGTTCATGAACCCACCCGGGGATCGGTGCATGGGGGATGTGCGGCTTGACAAACCCACGTACTGAACCCGAGAATGAGTCCGCATGGCAAGCGGACGATGACGAGTCGGACGAGGACCGCAACCGGCGGATCGAGCTAGAAC
>DATAJI010000079.1:0-1819 GCA_036262195.1 Solirubrobacteraceae bacterium | reverse complement strand
GCGTTGGTCGACGTGCACAGCGCCACCAGCCAGACGCTGGCCGGGGAGGAGCGCCTGCTGGCCCGCGCGGGCTGAGCGGAGCGCAGCGGCGGACGCTCCACGCGACGTTCGGCGGTGGTGGCCGCGCGCCGTATGCTCGTCGTCCTACCCCAACCGAAGGAGAGGCCGGTGCCGATCAGCGCGCGCAACCAGATCAAGGGCACGATCACGAAGGTCACACGCGGCGAGGCCATCGCCAACGTCGAGGTCGACGCCGACGGAGTACGGATCGTGGCATCGATCACGGTCGAGGCGGTCGATGAGCTCGATCCGCTGCGCGCCTCGCTGCGAGACCGCTTTGGCTACGAGGCCCACTTCACACACCACGCGATCGTCGGGACCTGCCCCCGATGCGCCGTTCGGGACCGAAACGACGCGAGCTTCAGGCTGCACCAGAACGCCGGTGCCGAGGAGCGCTCCGGCGGATCGGCGCACGCGCATCCGCGTGGCGGGCCCCGGGGTGAGCAGCTCGATCACGCCCACGAGCACAGCCACGGCGATTACGTCCATTCCCACACCCACGCGGAGCGCGGCTAGCTGTAAGTCCCGAGTAGGTTGGTTCGCTCGTTGAGTCGGGCGATCGGGCTCTTGTGGTTGAGGGCTGCGTGTCGTCGTTGATGGTTGTAGTGCTAGAGCCAGCCGTCAAGGGCTTGGGTGCGTTGTGTGCTCGTGCGGTAGATCGCGCCGTAGGCCCAGCCGCCGAGCAGGGTGCGGATGAAGCGTTCGGCTTTGCCGTTGGTCTGGGGGCGGTAGGGGCGTGTTCGTAGGTGTCGGATGCCGAGTAGGCGGCAGGCGGCTGCGTGTGCGAAGGAGATGTATGCGGAGCCGTTGTCAGTGATGAGCGCTTCGACGTCGATGCCGTGGCGGGCGTAGAACGCAGTCGCTCTGCTAAGGAAAGCGACTGCGGTAGTGGCCTTCTCGTCGGGGAGAACTTCGGCGTAGGCCAGGCGTGTGGCGTCGTCGATCGCGATGTGCACGCACTCCCAGCCGACGGTGCGGCGGCGCTCGCCGCCGATCGTCTTTGAGGGATTGTGGCGAGGCCTGCCGGCGACTCGGTGTCCGGCCCCGCCCTGGATGCGGCCGAGCTTCTTGACGTCGATGTGGATCAGCTCACCGGGCCGTTCACGCTCGTAGCGCACAGCGGGCTCCAAGCCGAGTCGTCCGAGCTTGCCCATCCCGGTCTTGGTCAGGATCCCCGACACCGTCGAGAGCGCCATGTTGAGCGTCTCGGCGATCTCGGGGCCGGTGAAGCGCAAACGTCGTAGTGCTGCGATCGCTTCGATCCGCTGCGCGGGGGTGCGGTGCGGGATCCGGCTTGGCGCGCTCGAACGATCAAACAACCCCCGCTCGCCCTCGAGCCGATACCGGCCAGCCCACTTGCGAGCACAACGCACGCTGACCTCAGCCACCGTGGCCGCCTCGACCAGCGTCCAACCCTGATCCACAACCCGACGCGCGAGCTGCCGACGCCCATTCAGACTGAGCGCCGCGTTAGCGTGAAGCTTCATCCGGTGTCCTCCTTGGACTGAGTTGCTTGGCAGCCCTCAGACTCCAAGGAGGCCCGGATGGACCAACCTACTCAGGAACTACAGCTAACCGCTCGTCCAGGCCGTCGGCTCGCGCGCCAGCGCCGCCACCTGCTTCGGCAGCCGTCCGCTCGCGACGTCGGCGAGCGTCACGTGCTCGAGCACGGCCCGGATGTTCGCACGAAGCGCGATCCAGACCTCCTGCAGCGACTCGGCCGATCCGTCATAGGTCAGGTTCTCCGGCCGCTCTCCGC
>DATAJI010000078.1:0-1701 GCA_036262195.1 Solirubrobacteraceae bacterium | reverse complement strand
CCGCTACATCCGCCAGCTGATCGATCGCGGCGACACGCTCGCGCAGGTCAAGAGCGCGCTCGTCGTGCAGTACACCAGCGCCGTCCTCGCACTGCCGCCGGATCGCGGCTTCGACGTGACTGTCTACTTGGTGCCGGTCGTCGTCGTCGCGGCGCTGGTCGCGCTGCTCGCGTTCCTGCTGACGCGCTGGCGGCGCACGCCGCGTACCGCTCCGGCTGACGGCGCCGGTGGGAGCAGGCAGCTCAGCTCAGCCGACACAGCGCGACTCGAAGAGGACCTGCGCCGCTACGACTGACGGCGGTGCTCACATCGCCGCGGGCGCGCTCACTCCGAGCAGCCCGAGGGCGATCGCGAGCGTTCGCTGCGCCGCCAAGGCAAGCGCGATCCGCAGCGACTCGGTCTCGCGCGGCTCAGCGCCGACGACGTGGCAGTCGCGGTAGAAGGCCGTGAACTCCTGGGCGATCTCGAGCGCGGCCGAAGCGACGCGGTGCGGCGCCCGCCGCTCGCAGGCCTCAGCAAGGTCGTCCGGAAAGGCGAGCAGACGCTTCAGCAACGCGCGCTCCGAGGGATGGAGCGCGGCGACCGGGTGCAGCGACCCGAGCGCCTCGGCGACGCGTCCCTGCTCGAGCCGCGCCAGCATCGAGGCGATCCGGGCGTGCGCGTACTGGACGTAGTAGACAGGGTTGTCACCGCTCTCGCGCTGGGCAAGCTCGGCGTCCAGCTCGACAGTCGTGTCGTGGGAGCGAGCGAGCAGGAAGAAGCGCGCAGCATCGACGCCGACCTGCTCGACGAGCTCGTCGAGCGTGACGTACTCGCCCTCGCGCTTTGACATCGCGATCCGCTCGCCGGCCCCGACGAGGTGGACGAACTGGAAAGTGATCAGCTCGATCGAGTCCGGATCGCCGCCGAGCGCCGCACAGGCTGCCTTCATCCGCCCTTCGTAGCCGTGGTGGTCGGCACCCCAGACGTAGAGCAGGTGCTCGAAGCCGCGCGAGCGCTTGTCCTCGAGGTAGGCGATGTCAGAGCAGAAGTAGGTCGGCTGACCATCAGAGCGAACCAGGACGCGGTCCTTGTCGTCGCCGTGCGCGGTCGTCCGAAGCCACAGCGCACCGTCGGTGCTGAAGCTCTCGCCGCGGCGGGCAAGCTCGGCCAGGACTGTCTCGACAGCGCCGCTGTCGTGCAGCGAGCGCTCCGAGAACCAGACGTCGAAGTACACGCCAAAGCGCTCGAGCGAGCCCCTGATCTGCTCGAGGCAGGCAGCGAGGGCCTCGCGCGAGAGCTCGTCGATGTCGAGTGTCCGCGCGCGCTCGGGCGCCACCAGCGTCGCGACGTAGTCGCCGTGATAGCCGTCCTCGGGAACCGGCTCGCCCAGTGCAAGCGCCCGCACCGATTCGCCGAGCTTGCGCACCTGGCTGCCGTAGTCGTTGACGTAGAACTCGCGCGTCACGCCGTAGCCGCGAAACTCGAGCAGGCGCGCGAGCGCGTCGCCGTAGACAGCCCCGCGAGCATGCCCGATGTGGACCGGGCCGGTGGGGTTCGCCGAGACGAACTCGACGTTCACCGATTCGGCGACCGGCAGCTCCGCCGCGCCGAATCGCTTGCCCGCGGCGAGCACGCCGCCGAGCGCATCGACGAGCCAGCGATCGCTGACGAACAGGTTGAGGAAGCCAGGTCCCGCGACCTCGGTCCGGGCGAGTGAGC
>DATAJI010000077.1:0-3136 GCA_036262195.1 Solirubrobacteraceae bacterium | reverse complement strand
ATGCTCGACGCGCTCGGCTACCACGAGGCCGGGGCACGTGAGGACGCCGATCTGATCCTGTTCAACACCTGCTCAATCCGCGAGACCGCCGACAGCCGGCTGCTCGCACATCTCGGTGAGGCAAAGCGACTGAAGCGCGAGAATCCCGAGCGCATCATCGGAGTAGGCGGCTGCTGGGCACAGTCGCTGAAGGACGAGGTCTTCGAGCGCTTTCCGTTCGTCGATGTCGCCTTCGGACCCGGGCAGGTCAACCGGCTCGCCGATTTCCTGCTCAGCGACAGCCTTGGGGCGCAGGGTTACTTCGAGTTCGAGTCGTTCACGGGCGATCTGCCGGCAAAGCGGGCCCGTTCGGTTCAGGGCTGGCTTCAGATCAGCGTCGGCTGCAACTGCCGCTGCTCCTACTGCATTGTTCCCTCGACTCGCGGGCGCGAGGTCAGCCGCGCGACGGCGGATCTCGTCGCGGAGGCACGGTCGATGGCCGTCGACGGCGTGCGCGAGCTGACGCTGCTGGGCCAGAACGTCAACTCCTACGGACGTGACCTGCGGCCGAGACGAGCGACCTTCGCTGAGCTGCTGCGCCAGATCGACGACGTGCCGGGGATCGAGCGTATCCGATACACCAGCCCGCACCCGAAGGACATGAGCGAGGACGTCGTGCGCGCGCACGCCGAGCTCACGTCGCTCTGCGAGCACATCCACCTACCGCTCCAGTCGGGCTCGTCGCGGGTCCTGCGGACGATGCGGCGTACCTACGATCGCGCCCGCTACCTCGACCGCGTGGCGCTGATTCGCGAGCACGTGCCGGATGTCGCGCTCACGACCGACATCATCGTCGGCTTTCCGGGCGAGACCGAGTCGGACTTCGAGCAGACGCTCGAGGTCGTCGACCAGGTCGGCTACGACGGCGCGTTCACGTTCATCTTCTCGCCGCGGCGCGGGACCGAGGCCGGCGCGCTCACTGACGGCCTCATCCCGCACGGGGTCAAGGTCGCGCGCATGGAGCGGCTCATCGAGCTGGTCCAGCGGCGTGCCCGCGAGCGCGCCGAGCGCTTCGTCGGGCGAACCGTCGAGGTGCTGGTCGAGGGCACAAGCCGCACCGATGCCGAACGCCTGCGCGGGCGCAGCCGGCACAACAAGGTCGTGAACTTCACGGGCCTCGCGCGGCCCGGAGAGCTCGCACAGGTCGACATAACTTCGGCGACGAGCCAGACGCTGGCGGGCGAGGAGCGGATCCTCCGGCGCGCGGGCGCGCTGGCGTGAGCGACGACGCTCGGCGCTAGCGCTTGTCGGACTGAGCGCGCTCGAAGTCGCGCGCGATGCGATCGCCGCCGAGCAAGCGCATGCCGCGCGCTGAGAGCTCCGGTGCGAGTGAGGCGATCGCGGCGCCGGCTCGCAGCGTCAGCGGCGCCACCTCGATCTCGCCCACGTTGCCCCGAATTGCCCGGATGACCGCCGCGGCGACCTGTTCGGGCCGTCGCGTCCCGACGCCGCGCGGCAGCTTCACCCGGCTGTCGGCGTACATCCCGGCATCACTGACGAAGCCCGGTAGAACCAGCGACACGCCGACTCCGGTCCGCGCCAGCTCGGCGCGCAACGCGAGGGAAAAGCCGCGCAAGCCAAACTTCGTCGCACAGTAGATCGACGCGCCGCCGGTCGCAGCTTTGCTCTGGAGCGAGCCGATGAACACGATGTGTCCGCTATCACGCTCGGCCATCTGCGTGATCACGCCGCGGGCCAGAGCGATCGGCGCCAGCAGGTTCACCGCAAGGGCGCTGTCGATGCGCGCCGGATCGACCGTCGCGAGACGTCCCGTCGCCGGCAACACAGCGTTCGCGATCAGGATGTCGACGCGCCCAGCGCGAGCCAGCAGCTGCTGTGGCGCTCCCGCCAGCGACAGGTCCGACACGATCACCTCGGCGCCCAGCTCGCGAGCGAGCGAGTCCAGGACATCCTTACGCCGCCCGGTCAGGATCAGCTTCGCGCCCTCCTGCGCGAGACGGCGCGCGAGCGCCCCGCCGATGCCGCCGCTCGCTCCGGTGAGCAGTGTCCGTGCGCCGTTGATCTCGAGGCGGTCCGCCATCGCCGGTGAAGATACTGGGAGTGTGGAACGCCTGATGATCGCCCTGTTCGGCCCGACCGGAGTCGGTAAGACCGCGATCGCGATCGCGTTGGCAGCGCGAATGCGCGAGCTGGGGGAGCGGCCGGTCGCGGTTTCGGCGGATGCGCTGCAGCTCTATCGGGGTCTCGAGCTGCTGACCGCGGCGCCAACGGCTGCCGAGCGCGACTCCCTCGAGCACGAGCTCGTGGCGTGCTTCGCGGTCAGCGAGCGCCTCAGCGTCGCCCGCTACGCGCGGCTGGCGCACGAGCGGATCGATGCATTGCTCGCCGACGGCGCGACGCCGATCGTCGTCGGCGGTACCGGCCTCTATCTGCGCGCCGCACTCAGCAACCTCGAGTTCGCGCCGCCGCCGCGGCCCGGCGTGCGTGAGCACTGGTTAGCAGCGCTCGATGCGAGCGGGCCGGCGGCTTTGCATGCGCTGCTCGCCGAGCGGGCGCCGGCTAGCGCGGTGAGGATCGCACCGACAGATCGCCAGAGGATCGTGCGCGCCCTGGAGCTGCATGACCTCGGAGCTCTGAGGCCGCCACGCGCGGCCTCGCAACTGTGGAGCGGCGAGATGCGCCACCCCACACGTCTGATCGGTCTCGTCATGGAGCGTGAGGCGCTCTACGCGCGGATCGACGCACGCGTCGAAGAGATCGTCGCGTCGGGGGCCGCGGTCGAGGTCGAGGCCGCCTTGCGGGCCGGAGCTTCGGCCACCGCGCGCAAGGCGCTTGGCTTCCAGGAAATCCTCGATGGCGACATCGATGCACTGAAGCGGCGGACACGCAACTACGCCCGCCGACAGCTCACCTGGATGCGCAAGCTGCCCGACGTCGAGCTCGTCGACGTCACCGGCCGGTCACCCGACGAGGTGGCAGCCGCGCTGCAATGATCGCCGCTCCAGCAGGCGAGGCGAACGGAGGGGCGTGCAGTTCGAGAAATGGCAGGCGCTCGGCAACGACTACCTGATCGTTGAAGTAGACGCGCTGCCGTGGGAGTTGACCGCGGCCCGGATCAAGCGCATCTGCGACCCGC
>DATAJI010000076.1:0-1999 GCA_036262195.1 Solirubrobacteraceae bacterium | reverse complement strand
TCGATCGTGTCGATCGCAACGCCCGTGCGGCCCACCTCGCCCAGGCAGCGCGGATCATCGGAGTCGAGTCCGAGTTGGGTGGGCAGGTCGAATGCCATGCTGAGGCCGGTGGAGCCGTGGTCGAGCAGGTAGCGGTAGCGCTCGTTCGACTCCTTCGCGCTCGCGTAGCCGGCGTACTGACGCATGGTCCACAGTTGCTGGCGGTACATCTCGCGGTGCACGCCACGCGTGAACGGGTACTCGCCGGGCTCGCCGAGACGCTCGGGAAGGTTCTTCCGTACATCTTCCTCGCCGTAGAGCGGCTTGACCTCGATTCCGGAGTCGGTGAACCGCCGTGGATCCTCTGGACCGACGATCGGGGCGATCGTGCGGTGCTCGTCGGCGGTCGCCATCTCGCTGATAGAGGTTACCCACGACCGAGCCGGATAGCCTGTTCTGCATGCACGTGCGCATCCGCCTGTTTGCCCTGCTGCGCGAGCGAGCCGGCGCCGACGAGGTCGAGCTCGAGCTCCCTGAGGGCTCGCTGGTCAGTGACGCGCTGACGCAAATCAGCGCCCTCACCGAAGGCGTGCCAGTGGTGATGGCTGTCAATCGCGAGTACGCGGATGTCGAGAAGGTGCTGCACGCCGGGGACGAGGTCGCGTTGATCCCACCCGTGTCCGGCGGCGCGCTCGCGGTCATGCACGTGCGGGTGACCCACGAGCCGCTCGCGCTCGATCCGCTGCTCATACTGGTTCGGGATCAGCGCGCCGGTGCCGTGGTCACCTTCCTCGGCGTAACCCGTGGCGTCACCGAGCTCGACTACGAGGCGTACGTGTCGATGGCGGAGGCGAAGATCGCGGCGATTGTGGCCGAGGCCGTGGCCCGCAACGGGCTGTGTGCCGCGGCCGCCGAGCACCGCATCGGGACGGTGCCACTGTCCGAACCCTCGGTCGTCGTCGCCGTCTCTGCTCCCCATCGGCCCGAGGCATTTGCGGGCGCCCGGGAGATCATCGATCAGATCAAGGCCCAAGCACCGATATGGAAGAGGGAAGAGGGCGAGTGGGTGAGCGGCGTGACGCCGAGCTGAGCCGGCTCCCCGCGGTTCATGAGCTCGCGGCGGCGCTCGACGCCCCTCATGCGCTGGCGGTGGTGGCTGCCAGACGGGCGATCGAGGAGCGCAGGGTGGAGATATTTGCCGGGGCCGACGCGAACGTGAACATCATGCACAGCGCTCGCGCGCACTTGGCCGAGCTCGACGCGCCGTCACTGCGTCGGGTGCTTAACGCAACCGGCGTGATCGTGCACACCAACCTGGGCCGCGCGCCGCTTCCGGCCGCGGCTCGCGACGCGGTCGCCCGTATGACCGAGGGCTACTCGAATCTCGAGCTCGAGCTGGTCTCGGGGGCCCGCGGGTCCAGGCACGCCCACGTCGATTCGCTGCTGTGCGAGCTGACTGGCGCCGAGGCCGCGACCGTGGTCAACAACGGCGCGGCGGCGGTGCTGCTCGCCGCCGCGGCGCTCGCCGGACCGGGCCGGGCCATCGTCGTCTCGCGCGGGCAGCTGGTCGAGATCGGCGGCGGCTTCCGGATCCCCGAGGTGATCGGCCAGTCGGGCTCGGAGATGGTCGAGGTCGGCACGACCAACCGGACGCGCGAGCGCGACTACGAGCGAGCGATCAGCGCGCCGGCCAGTCGGGTGGCGGCGATCCTGCGCGTGCACCCGTCGAATTTCAGAACGCTGGGGTTCGTCGAGGATGTCTCGATCGAGGCGCTGTGCGCACTCGGCGTGCCCGTGATCGACGACGTCGGGTCCGGGGTGCTCGCCGATGCGGCGGGCATACCCGCGCTCGGCGACGAGCCCGCGCTGAAGCGATCCGTCGCCGCCGGTGCGGCACTGGTGTGTTGCTCGGGGGACAAACTGCTCGGCGGTCCCCAGGCCGGGCTGATGATCGGCCGGCGCGAAGCGATCGACGCCGCCCGCGAGCATCCGTTGGCGCGAGCGCTGCGGATCGACAAGC
>DATAJI010000075.1:0-3847 GCA_036262195.1 Solirubrobacteraceae bacterium | reverse complement strand
CTGTAGCTGAATGATCCGTCGGCCGCAGTCTCGATCTCGGCGTGGGTCGTCGGCGTGTTACCTCGCGCGGGCGCCAGAGCCAGGTCGAGAGCCGCGTCGCCGACCGCCGTCCCGCCGCAGTCGAGCTCGCCGCGTACCGTCGCCGGTTGCCCGAGCGACACGCGCGCGGTGGCACCGCTACCGATCGCCGCAGTGAGCTGGGCAGTGGTACAGGCGTTGGTGCCATTAGCCGCGCCGCTAGCCAGAGGCGCGCCCGCGAGCACGATCGGCCCGCTCGGGGCCGAGGCAGCTGTCGTCGAGCCATTCGCATCGGCGGCAACAACCTCAACCTCTAGCTGAGCATTAGCGTCAGCGGAGGTGAGGACGTAACTACCGCCTGTCGCGCCGCTGATCGGCGCGCACGATCCGCCGCCCGAGCAGCGCTCCCACTGGTAGTCGATCGTGCTCGGCGCCGGCAACCACGATCCCGGCGAGGCGGTCAAGGTCGCGCCGACCTGGCTCGATCCGGCGATCGTCGGGGCGCCGCCGCGGGGGGCATTCAGCGTCTCGATCGTCCCGCTCCAGACGGTGTCACTCGCGCCGCCGCCGGCAACCGTCACGACGACGCTGTGCGAGCCATCGATGAGCGTTGTGGTGTCGAGGTAAAGATGTGCGCTCCCCTGGATCACGGGGTCGCTCACGATCTGGTCCCCGTCAACGGCGATCGTCGCGGTGTATGCGCCATCCGCATTGACCAGGAAGTCGATCTCCGCGGTGCCCGAGAGGTCGCCGCCGCCAGTCAGGGTCCCGCTGACGTCCTGCGGGTCGGGCCCACTATCAGCCGATGCCGTGCCGGTGGCGCCCAAAGCGAGCGCGAGAGCGATCGCGGCAACTGCCGCACCGGCCGTCCGCACTAGCGTTCTGTCAAGCAAGCTCGCCGCCTCGCGCCCCCATCCGACCAACGCACCGTATACGGGACATCTATCGCAAGTTGCCGCAGCGTGTCTAGAAAGGCGCCGCCGTGAGCTCCTCGAAGAGGGCACGACAACCGCGCTCGATCACGTCGAGCGCCAGTTCGAACTCCGCCGGCGGCCCGCCGTAGGGATCGGGCACATCCTCGTCCTCGAGCAGCGGACGTACCCTCAACCTCGCCTCGAGGTCGAGATTTAGGTTGCGAAGGTGGCGTACGTGCCCGCGATCCATGCCCACGAGCAGGTCGAAGTCCTCAAAATCCGCCGGCCCGACCTGCCGCGCGGTGCCCGCGACGACATAACCGCGCGCGGCGCCGGCCGCGACAGCAGCGCGGTCCGGCGCCTCACCCGAATGCCACCGCCCGGTCCCCGCACTGTCGAGCAGGAACTCGCCACCGAGGCCAGCCCGATCGACGATCCGTCGCATCACCGCCTCGGCAGTCGGCGAGCGGCAGATGTTCCCGGTACAGACAAAAAGAACTCGCACAGCTAAGCCCTACCATCCGGGCGAGGCATCGCGCAGGGCAAGCACCCGTGAGCCCGGCGAGGGCGTCGGCAAAGCCACCGCCCGCAGCTTTTACTTGCTATCCAGCTCCAATACGGCAAGGAACGCCTCCTGTGGGACCTCCACCCTGCCGACCTGCTTCATCCGCTTCTTGCCCTCCTTCTGCTTCTCCAGCAGCTTGCGCTTGCGGCTAATGTCGCCGCCGTAGCATTTCGCGATCACGTCCTTGCGGAACGCTTTGACGGTCTCGCGCGCGATCACGTGTGCGCCAATCGCCGCCTGGATCGGCACGTCGTACTGCTGGCGCGGGATCTTCTCGCGCAGGCGCTCGGTCAGCATCCGTCCCAGCTCGTAGGCCTTGTCGCGGTGGACGATGATCGACAGCGCGTCGACCGGCTCTCCGGCGAGCAGCACGTCGAGCTTGACGAGGTTCGAGGGCTGCATGCCGGCGAGCTCGTAGTCGAGCGAGGCGTAGCCGCGCGTGCGCGACTTCAGCTGGTCAAAGAAGTCGAGCACGATCTCGGCGAGCGGCAGGTCGTAGAGCATCTGGACGCGCTCGGGCGACAGGTAGTGCAGACCGGCGTGGACGCCGCGGCGCTCCTGACAGAGCTCCATCACGGCGCCGATGTACTCCCGCGGGGCGATGATCGTCGCGCGGATCATCGGCTCGCGGATCTCCTCGATCCGCGCCGGATCGGGCATGTCCGAGGGGTTATGAACCTCGATCTCCTCGCCGCTCGTCAGCGTCACCTGGAAGCCGACCGACGGCATCGTCGCGAGCAGCTCGAGGTCGTACTCGCGCTCGAGACGCTCCCGCACGATGTCCATGTGCAGCAGGCCAAGAAAGCCGACGCGGAAGCCGAAGCCGAGGGCGTCGGAGGTCTCAGGCTCCCAGGACAGCGCGGCGTCGTTGAGCGTCAGCTTCTCGAGCGCGTCGCGCAGCTCGGGAAAGCGCTCGGAGTCGATCGGGAAAAGACCGCAGAAGACCATCGGCTTGACGTCGCGATAGCCAGGCAGAGCGTGCTTCGCGCCGTGCATGCGGGTCGTCAGCGTGTCGCCGACACGCAGCTGCGTGACGTCCTTGATCCCGGTGATCAGGTAGCCGACCTCGCCCGCGTGGAGCTCCATGGCCGGCGTCATCGCCGGGCCGAAGTAGCCGATCTCGTCGATCTCAGCGTTGGTCCGACCCGCCATCGCGCGGATCGCCTCGCCCTTGCGAAAGACGCCGTCGACGACACGCACGTAGGCGACGACTCCGCGGTACTGGTCGAACTGCGAGTCGAAGATCAACGCGCGCGCCGGAGCCTCAAGGTCGCCGGCGGGCGGCGGCACCTGCTCGACGATGCGCTCGAGCACGTCGACGACACCGGCGCCAGTCTTGGCCGAGATCTCGAGCACGCCGTCGGGCTGCTCACCGAGCAGCTCGCCGATCTCGCGCGAAACACGCTCGGGCTCGGCGCCCGGCAGGTCGATCTTGTTCAAGGTCGGTATCAGCTCAAGCCCGGCTTCGACTGCCATGTAGGTGTTCGCGACGGTCTGCGCCTCGACCCCCTGTGAGGCATCGACGACGAGCACCGCGCCCTCACACGCCGCAAGCGAGCGCGAGACCTCGTAGGTGAAGTCGACGTGGCCGGGGGTGTCAATCAGGTGCAGCTGATAGCGCTGTCCGTCGCGGGCGGTGTAGTCGACGCGAACCGCCTGCGCCTTGATCGTGATTCCGCGCTCGCGCTCGAGGTCCATCGAGTCGAGCACCTGCGCGCGCATCGCCCGCTTCTCGACCGTGTGCGTGAGCTCGAGAATGCGGTCGGCGAGCGTCGACTTGCCGTGATCGATGTGGGCGATGATGCAGAAGTTGCGGATGTGGTCCTGTTCGGCCATGCACTGAGTAGATTACGGGGCGACCCCGGGCCGCCCGCCCGGAGGTCGCGCCGCGCATGCCGAGATCGATCCCGCGAGACGAGGCCCTTGAGCTGCTCCACGACTGGGTGGCGGCGGCGTCGCTGCGGCGTCACTGCCTGGCGGTCGAGGCCGCGATGCGCGGCTACGCCGCCCGCGAGGGCGGCGACGTCGAGCTCTGGGGAGTCACCGGGCTGCTGCACGACGCCGACTACGAGCGTCACCCCGACATGGACGACGCGCTGGCGGGGCACCCGCGCACGATCATGGCCGAGCTCGAGCGCCGCGACGCGCCGCCCGAGATGGTCCGCGCGATCGCCTCCCACGCCGACTATCTCGGCGTCTCGCGAGACACGCCGATGGAGCGCACGCTGCACGCCGTCGATGAGCTCAGCGGCTTCGTGATCGCCTGCGCGATGGTCCGCCCCGAGGGGATCCACGGACTGGCGCCGAAGTCCGTGCGCAAGAAGCTGAAGCAGCCGTCGTTCGCCGCGGC
>DATAJI010000074.1:0-2342 GCA_036262195.1 Solirubrobacteraceae bacterium | reverse complement strand
GTGCTCGTCAACATGGAGCTCAACGAGGGCTCCTACAAGCTCGTCAAGGACACGCCCGGCGTGACCGGTTTCGTCGGCGCGTCCAACGAGCCGGTCCCGTTAACGCAGATGGAGGTAGACCGGATCCTCAAGAAGGAGGTCGCGGTCGTAGCGGGCCGGCCGCGGGCGACGTTCACGATCGGCGAGTCGGTCAAGGTCGTGTCGGGGCCGCTGTCTGACTTCTCGGGCGAGATCTCGGAGATCAACGAGGATGCGGCCCGGCTCAAGGTGCTGGTATCAATCTTTGGTCGCGAGACTCCGGTCGAGGTCGGCTTCGACCAGGTGAAGAAGCTATAGCCATGGCAAAGAAAGTCCTCACAACGATCAAGCTCCAGGCCCTCGGCGGTGCCGCCTCGCCGGCGCCCCCGGTCGGCCCTGCGCTCGGCCAGCACGGCATCAACATCATGGAGTTCTGCAAGGCGTTCAACGCCCAGACCCAGCAGGACGCCGGCACCGTCATCCCGGTCGTGATCACGGTCTACGAGGACCGCTCGTTCACCTTTGTTACAAAGACGCCCCCGGCGGCCGACTTGATCCGCAAGGCGATCGGGCTCGAAAAGGGCTCGGCCGAGCCGCATCGCAACAAGGTCGGCACGATCACGCAGGCACAGCTGCGCGAGATCGCGGCGACGAAGCTGGCCGACCTAAACGCCAACGACGTCGACGCCGCCGCGAAGATCATCGCCGGCACCGCGCGCTCGATGGGCGTCGACGTGGTCGGCTGATGGCGCGCCACGGAAAGCAGGTGACGGCCGGCCGCGAGCAAGCCGAACGCGATCGTGAGCACACGCCGGCCGAGGCGGTCGAGCTCGTCAAGCGCCTCGCGCACGCGAAGTTCGACGAGTCGATCGAGGTTCACATCCGGACCGGTCTCAACGTGCGCCACGCCGACGAGCAGCTGCGCGGCACCGTCGCGCTGCCGAACGGGCTCGGGCGCGACGTCACGATCGCCGTCTTCGCGCAGGGCGACGCGGCTCGCGATGCGCAGCAGGCCGGTGCGGATTTCGTCGGCGCCGAGGATCTGGCAAAGCGCGTCGAGGAGGGCTTCACCGACTTCGACGTTGCGATCGCGACGCCGGACCTGATGCCGCTCGTCGGCCGGCTCGGACGGGTGCTCGGCCCTCAGGGCAAGATGCCAAACCCCAAAGTCGGGACCGTAACCACCGACGTCCGCAAAGCCGTCGAGGAGGCGAAGGCCGGCAAGGTCGAGTACCGCACCGATCGCACCGGAATTGTGCATCTCGTGATCGGTAAGCGGAGCTTTGATTCGCGGGCGCTGCTCGAGAACTACGCAGCAGTGCTTGACGAGATCATCCGCGCGAAGCCGTCGGTGGCCAAAGGCCGCTACCTGCACTCGATCACCTTCGCTTCGACCCAGGGACCCGGCATCAAAGTCGATCCGACCCGCACCCGCGACGTCGTCGAAGAGACGCCGGCACCACAAGGGGATAGGCGAGCGGCCTAAACTCCAAGCAAGGCCACCCAAGACCTCCGGCCCTCTCCCCGCCCGGGAGACCTAAGACCGGAACAGGAGCCGTATGAACCGAGACCAGAAATCGGCGGTGATCGATGAGATCGCTGCGAGCATCAGCGAGTCGAGCGCGATCTTCGCGATCGACTACCGTGGTATCAGCGTTGAGCAAGCGCGCGAGTTGCGCACCCGCCTGCGCGACGCCGACGCGACGCTTCGCGTCGTCAAGAACTCGTTGAGCGAGCGCGCGGCTGACAAGGCCGGCACGGAGCAGCTCAAGGCCCTCCTGCAGGGTCCAACCGCGCTGACGTTCGTCCGCGGTGACGGCGCGCTCGCGGCGAAGGCGATCGCCGATTTCGCGCGCGTGACGCAGCTGCTCGCTTTCAAGGGTGGGCTGATGGACGGTGCCGCGCTCTCGCCTGGTGAGATCACGACGATCTCCCGCCTGCCATCCCGCGACGTCCTCTACGGGCAGCTCGCCGGGCTCGTCGCAAACCCGATCACCGGCCTTGCCAGGACGCTCAACGCGCTCATCGCCGGCCTCGCTGTCGGGCTCGGCGGGATTCTCGGTCAGCGCGAAGCCGCCGGTGAGAAGGTCGAAGCGCCAGCCGAAGCGACCGCCGCCGACGCCCCAACCGGAAGCGAAGCCCCAGCCGCACCAGAGGCCGGGGCGCAAGCGCAAACCGAAGAAGCCGCAACACCGTCTGCGCCAGCGGAGGAGTCGCCTAACGAGGAGGCGCAGCAGTCAAGCGCTCCTGAGTCGAGCTCCGAAGCCGCGGAGGAGCCGGGGTCGCAAGCGGATGCCCCAGAAACTGATGACTCGCCTCAGAGC
>DATAJI010000073.1:0-1514 GCA_036262195.1 Solirubrobacteraceae bacterium | reverse complement strand
CGGCGCCGTCCTGACGGATTCGGATCACCTTCTCGACGTCGCGGACGCCGACGCGCGACAGTCCAATCGCAACGCTCGGCAGTTGCGCCTGGACGTCGGCGGCCTGGTCGCTCGAAGCTCGCTCAGTCATTCCTTGAGATCAGCCTACAGCGCTCCGATCGCGCGACGGCTGCCGCGGCTGCGTCTGTGCTAACAATCTGCCGCGTCGGGAACCTGGAGGGGTTCGCGACTCAAGGAGAGGAGCCACGAGATGCAGGTTCTCGCCGCCGATGCGTCGGCGAATGAGTGTGTTGTGGCAGTCGCAGAGCCCCCGGTCGTCGAGGTTGACGACCTGGCGGGACTGATCGCCGAGGGCCATGAGCGCGGCTACATCGCGATCGACGCACTGGCAAGCGTGCTCGAGGAGCTGGATGCCTCCAAGGACCAGGTGCACGAGCTCTACGCCTACCTCGAGGAGCACGGCATCGAGCTCGTCGGCCCCGGCACCAGCGAGGGCAACGAGCTGGAGGACCCGGCTCCGGAGGCGAAGGTCGTTCCGTTGGAGCTCGACCTGGCGGTCGAGCCCAGCCTCGACTCTTTGCGTCTATACCTACGGGCGATCGGCCGAGTGGCACTGCTCTCGGCCAGCGAGGAGGTCGAGCTGGCGAAGCGGATCGAGCGTGGTGACTGTCTCGCCAAACAGCAGATGGTCGAAGCAAATCTGAGGCTCGTCGTGTCGATCGCCAAGCGCTACCTCGGCCGCGGCCTTTCGTTCCTCGACCTGATCCAGGAAGGCTCGCTCGGCTTGATTCGCGCGGTCGAGAAGTTCGATCACCGTCGCGGCTACAAGTTCTCGACGTACGCGACGTGGTGGATTCGCCAGGCGGTTACGCGGGCTATCGCCGACAAGGGCAGGACGATCCGAATCCCGGTACACATGGTCGAGAAGCTGAACAAGGTGATCCAGGCGGAGCGTCACTTGGTCCAGGAGCTCGGACGCGAACCGACTGCCGAGGAGGTCGCGGCCGAGCTAGGCTGCGGCGTACACGAGGTTCGCGAGATCCTGCGGATCGCCCAGCAGCCGGTCTCGCTCGAGAAGCCGGTCGGGGACGAGGATGACTCGATTCTCGGTGACTTCGTCGAGGACCAGACCGTTGAGTCGCCGTTCGAGCTGGCATCGCGGCGAATGCGCGACGAGAACGTAGGCCGCGCGCTGGCGGTCCTGCCGCGACGCGAACGAGAGGTTCTCGAGCTGCGCTTCGGCCTCAGCGGCAAGCGTCCACAGACCCTCGAGGAGGTCGGTCAGGCGTTCAATGTCACGCGCGAGCGAATCCGCCAGATCGAGACCCACACGCTGAAGAAGCTCGAGCTGCTACCCGAGGCCCAGCGCCTGCGCGACGCCTCCTGACTGCCGGCGCCGGGCTTCGCGGCCGAGCTAGACTGCGACTCCGGCGGCGGGATTCCCGAGCGGTCAAAGGGGACGGACTGTAAATCCGTTGGCTCAGCCTTCGAAGGTTCGAATCCTTCTCCCGCCA
>DATAJI010000072.1:0-8413 GCA_036262195.1 Solirubrobacteraceae bacterium | reverse complement strand
AGTCGACGAGCAGGAGTTGGCGCGCAGGCGCGCCAACTCCTGCTCGTCGACTTGACCAACGAAGGTGACGGCGGCGGAGCCCTCGAATCGTTGCCGCTCGGAGCCGCTGCCGGCGACGACGAGCGGGACCCCGGCGATCTTGCACGCGGCGATCGCGGTGTCGAGTCCCTTCTCGGGCTCGAGGCGGCCGGCAAAGAGAGCGTAGCCATCGTGCTTCGGCGCCGCTCGCTCGGCGATCTCGCGGAGCGGGTGCGGGACCACGTAGGGCGTGAGCACCGGCGCGCCGAGCTCGCGCAGGCGGGCTGCGGCAAAGTGGCTCGGAACGACGAAGGCGTCGACGCTCGCGGCAATCCGCCGCTGCCAGAGCGCGAGCGCGGCGCCGTAGACAAGTGCCTCGGCATTGCTCCCGCGACAGCGGTGAGCCACGCCGGGAAGCGTGTTACGCCCGTGGCAGCGAGTGCATTCGGCGCCGGCGGTGAAGCAGACACCAACCGCGCAGACGAGACGGTACTGGTGCAACTGCAGGACCACGCGCGCGCCCGCGGCGCGCGCCGCCGCGAGCGCCCGCCAACCAAACGCGGGATGGATGTTGTGGGCGTGCACGACCCGGGCGCCGGTGCGCGTTACGGCGCGGGCGACGTCGGCGGGGCCAAGCCCGCCGCGCAGCATTCCGGCGGCCGCCCGCGTCCGACCGAGCGTCGCGGAGTCCCGCTCGAAGAGCTCAGCGCTCTCACCAAGCTGCTCGCGCACGAGCCAGATGAGGTTCGCTACCGCGCGCTCCTCACCGCCGGTGACGCGATAGCGATTGTGGAGGAAGAGGATCACGCGAATGCAAACGTAGACTCTCGCGGTGAGTGGACGTACCCGCGACGATCATCATCCCGACCCGGGGACGACCCGACTACCTCGCGGTCACGCTCGCGTCGATCGAGCCACAGGCACGGAGCGCGGGGGCCGAGGTTGTTGTCGTCGACGACGGACAAGACGCGCAAACCGAGCAGGTCGCAAGCTCGGCCGGCGCCACCTACCTCGCGCTCGGCTCGCCGCGCGGAGCAAACGCAGCGCGGAACGCCGGGGTCGCAGCCGCCGGCGGGGAGCTCCTCGTATTCGTCGATGACGACATCGCAGCCGAGCCGGGGTGGCTCGACGCCTACATCGACGCGGCGGCCGCGCTGCCCGACATCGGCGTCTTCTGCGGTCCGATCCGCGCGCGGCTCGAAAGCTTCCAGTGGCGCATGTGCGGCAGGGAGCGCCCGCCGATCACCGATACCGACCATGGGCCGGTCGATCGAGACGTGGAGCGCGCCTGGTCGGCAAACCTCGCGATCCGCCATCACGTCTTCGAAGCCGTGGGAAGCTTTGACGAGCGCTTCGCGCAGTCGGGCGAGGAAGAGGAATGGGAGGAAAGGTTCCTCGCCGGTGGTGGGCGGATCCGCTATTTGGCCGATGCCGGCGTCAACCATCGCCGCGCTGGCGCAGACGCGACGCTCCGAGCGCTAGGACGGGTGGCGCTTCGCCGTGGCTTCGCATCGCGGCGTTATGACGAGACGAAGGGCGCGGCGCCATCACTGGGTCGGGAGCTGCGCGTGCTGGCTGGCTGCCTGTGGCATGGAGTGAGGAGACGGTGTTGGAACGGGCCGCTGATGGCAGCCCACAGCAGCGGTCGCCTGGCGGCGGCGCTTGCCCCCGTGCGATCCGATGTTCCTGGCGATCCAACAGATGACTTCCTCTCGGGTGAGAGCGGGACGATCGGGGGCAAGCGTGACGCGCTGCGCGAGCTCGAGGATCTAACGCTCGACCTACTCGCGTTGCCGAGCCGTTTGGTGCTCCGCCGGGTGGCGCGGAGCGAGCCGCCAAGGCGTAGCGTGCTCGCGATCTCGGTGGCGCGACCGGAGCACCGGGGGACCTATGACGCGGCGGTCGCGGAACTGCGGCGAACGCGCCACTTGCTGACGGTCGCGGTCCGCGAAGCCGGCGGCCGTGGTCGCTTCGAGAACCTCAACCTGCTGCTCGAGGAGCATCACGTCGATACGTTCGATTGGCTCCTGCTGCTCGACGACGACGTGGTCCTCCCGCGCGGCTTCCTCGATGGGTTGATCAACCAGGCCGAGCGGCACGCGCTGCGCCTGGCACAGCCAGCGCACCGGATTCGCTCGCACGCCGCGTGGCGCGTTACGCGCCGTCGCCCATTCAGCGTCGTGCGCGAGACCGCATTCGTCGAGATCGGGCCGGTCAGCGCACTCGCGCACGAGACCTTCGCGGCACTATTGCCGTTCCCGCCACTGCAGATGGGCTGGGGACTCGATGCCCACTGGTCGGCAGTCGCCCGCGAGCACAGCTGGCGAATCGGCGTGATCGACGCGCTGCCGATCGCGCACCGTAGCGCGCCCGCGGCCGTCAACTACTCGCGCGCGGAAGCCGTCGCAGAGGCGCGCTCGTTCCTCGCCCAGCACCCCTACCTGCCAGCGAGCGAATTGCAGCGGACGCTCGCTGTGCACAGGCGATGCGCGTAGCCATAGTCGCCGAGTACTACCCGCGCCACGACGATCCGGTGCTCGGGATCTGGGCCCACCGCCAGGCGCTCGCCACGCGCGCAGCCGGCGCCGAGCTCGTCGTGTTCGTGCTGCACCGCGTGGGCGGGCGAGGCAGCGGGAGGCTCAGCGCCCAGCTTCGCCAGCCGCCCCGCGTGACGCTCGATGGCCTGGACGTTCGCTACATCCGCTACTCGGCGCCGCCGCGCCCGTGGAGCTATGCGCGTTGGAGCGCGTGGGCTGCGCCCGCGCTGCGGCGGGGGATGCGTCGCGAGGGCCGTTTCGATCTGGTGCACGCCCACAACGCCGTGCCCGCCGGAGACGCCGCTCGCCGGGCCGAGCTCGGCGTGCCGCTGGTCGTATCGGTGCACGGCGGCGATGTCCTGTGGACCGTGTCGCGCGTACCGCGTGGCGCCGAAACGGTCCGCCGAGCGTACGGCGCCGCCGCGCTGGTCTTGGCCAACAGCGCCGGGATCGAGAATCTGACGCGCGAGTACGGAGCGCGCGAGACCCGCGTCGTGCACCTCGGCACAGACCTGCCGGCGCTCGGCACGGCGCGTAGCTCCGAGCCGCTAATAGTGAGCGTGGGGCACCTCGTGGCGCGTAAGCGACACGCCGATGTCCTGCGCGCGCTCGTGGCGGTACCGCAGGCGCGCTACCTGGTGATCGGGGACGGACCGGAGCGTGAGTCGCTCGCCGGTCTTGCAGCCGAGCTCGGGGTCGCCGAGCGCGTCGAGTTCGCCGGACAGTTGGCGCCGACAGAGGCGCTCGAGCGTTCCCGCGAGGCATGGCTGTTTGTCCTGCCCTCGACCGAGGAGGCCTTCGGCGTCGCCTACATCGAGGCGATGGCAGCGGGCATTCCGGCGATCGGCTGCGCGGGCGAGCCCGGACCAGCCGAGATTGCCGCGGCGGGTGGAGGTATCGTGCTGACGCCGGCACACGATTCGGCGGCTCTCGCGAGCGCGATCAACGAGCTCCTCTCGGATCGCGCCGAGCTCGATCAGCTTGGCGTGATCGCCCGCACCACCGTCGAGCGCTCGTTCACCTGGGAGCGCTGCGGAGCGCAGACGCTCGCGGCCTACAGCGACGCGACAACGTGAAGCCGGTGCTGTTCATTACCGGCCACGTGCCGGCGAGCCGCCAGGGCGCGTTCGCGGCGCTGCGCGCGCGCGTCCCGATCGAGCTGGCGCTGTTCGGGGGACGCCACCAGCACGGCGCGCCACCAGGGCCACCGCCGGACGGCCTACTCGTGCACCAGGTCGAGCAGCGCGAGGTCGGCGCGCTCGTCGCCGAGGGGGATTACGCCGCCGTGATCGCCGGCACTGGGGGTCGTGTGGCACTCCCGCTGGCCTGGTGGGCCGCTCGGCGCAGCGGCACGCCGTTCATCTTCTGGGCGGCGCTCTGGCGCACGCCACGGGTTGCAGCGCACCTCGCCGCGGCGCCGCTGATGCGACAGATCTATCGCGAGGCGGCGGCGATCGTCACCTATGGACCCCACGTCAGTGCCTACGTGGCCGCTCGCGGCGCCAAGCGGATCTACGCCGCACCGCAGGCAGTCGACAATGCGTTCTGGTCGGCGGCGACTGGAGCCGCGCGAGGCGAGCGCTTCCGCGCGCTGTTCGTGGGACGGGCGGCGCGCGCGAAGGGCCTCGACGTGCTGCTCGAGGCCTGGCGTAAAGGCGGGCTGGGAGCCAAGGGGGCGTCGCTGACGCTCGTTGGCCGGCATGCCGTCGATTTGCCCACCGTCACGACCGTAGCGCGGCTCGATCCGGTCGCGCTCCGCAACTTCTACGGCGCCTCCGACGTTCTGGTCATACCCTCGATCATCACCCGTCGATTCACCGAACCGTGGGGCCTGGTCGTTAACGAAGCCATGAACCAGCGATGCGCCGTAATTGCCAGTGACGCGGTCGGTGCCGCAGCGGGTGGGCTCGTGCGGGATGGACGAAATGGCCTGATCGTCCCCGCAGCGCAGGCTGCACCGCTCGCCGATGCGCTGCTGGCGCTCGCCCACGACCGCGAACGCTGCGCCGCATTCGGGCAGGCAGGGGGCACGGATGTGGCCGAGTACACCTACGAAGCCTGGGCCGACGCCTTCACTCGTGCCGTCGAAGCAGTTTGTGGGTCCCCGAGCGCTGGTAGCGTGACGCTGTGAGACGGATTGGTCGCGTACTCGCGCTTGGGGTGCTGCTGCTCGTGCTCGCGCCGTCCGGTGCGCTGGCGGCTCAGGCGCACAAGAAGAAGGAGCCAGCCGCGGTCCAGCAAGTCTGGGCTGACTGTTCGCATCACAACTCGCTGCAGGGCCACTACTCGGCGAAGGTCCTCGAGCAGGCGCTGGCCGACCTTCCGACGGACGACAAGGAGTACTCGCTCTGTGCCGATGAGATCCAGAACGCCGAGGCACGGGAGGTCGGTGGCTCGCACCCCCTACCGCGCGAGAGCAGCGCCGAGCAGGCGCAGCTCGCGAAGAACGCAGCAAGCACTCTGAAGCGAGCACAGCAGGCCGGTGTCGCGCCGCTCGACCTCGACGGTCAAAAGATCGCGGCCGGTGCCGTCACGCTACGCGGCAGCTCGTTCCTGTCAGATCTCCCGACGCCGCTGCTGGTCGTTCTTGCCATGATGCTCGCGCTCGCGTCGATCCCGTTCGCACGCCGCGTTCAACGCCTTGTCCGCGCACGCCGCTCCCATTAGCCCACGGCTGCGCGAGCGGCCCCTCGCGTCTGTGGTGCGCGATGCCTGGGAGCGCAGCTGGCTCGCGCTCGCCATCGCCGCCGTCATCGCAGCAGCCTGTTTCTACGCGACCGGTGGCCTCAACGTCGGCAGCGCGACGACGACGGAGATGGAGATCACCGTGGGGTCGGGGCTGCTGGTCGCGGCCGCGGTCGCTCAGGAGGGTGCGCGGCGCACGAGGATCTGGGGCGCTGGCGCAGCGATCGCGTTCTTCTGCGTCGCGGCGTTTACCGCCGTCTCGCTCGACTGGTCGGTGCAGCCGGCGTACTCCTGGACCGAGACCAGCCTCACGTTCAGCTACGCGGCGGCTTTCGCCGGCGCGGTCGCGCTCGTCCGCCTAGCAAGCGGACGCTGGCGGAGCGTGATCTCGGGCATCCTGCTCGCGACCGTCGCGGTCTCCGCCTACGCGGTCGGGACCAAGGTCTTCCCGGCCGGCGGCGCGAGCTTCGCGCGACTCAATGCACCTTTCAACTACTGGAACGTCGTCGGTCTGATGGCCGCACTGGGAGTTCCGCCGGCACTCTGGGTGGGGGCCCGCCGCGACGGCCACGGCGCCCAGGTTGCGCTCGCCGGGCCGGCGATCTGCCTGCTGCTCTTCACGGTCGTGCTCGCGTATTCGCGAGGCGCCCTGGTGGCGCTCATCGTCGGGCTTGCATTTTGGTTCGTTGTGACGCCGCTGCGGCTGCGCTCCGCGTCGGTGCTGTTGATTGGCGCCGCGGGCGCCGCGATCGTCGCCGCCTGGACACTCGCGCAGCCGGCGCTCACCACCGACAACGCGTCGCTCGCCGCGCGCAGCCCTGCCGGCAGCGAGCTCGGCTGGTTGCTGATCGGGGTCATGGCGCTGTGTGCCGGCGGCTGTCTCGCGTTGCGCTTCGCACTGCTGCGCAACCCGCCGAGCAAGCGCGTGCGACACCGTGCCGGCGTCACGCTGCTCGTCTGCCTCGCGCTGGTGCCGCTCGTGGCGCTGGCTGGCCTCGCCGCGAGCTCGCGCGGCCTGTTCGGCTCGATCTCACACGACGTGAGCACGCTCACCAATACGAACGTCTCGGTCTCGAACAGCGCCAACCGTTTGACCGCGCTCGGCAGCCAGCGCGCTCTCTACTGGAGCGACGCGATCAAGGCCTTCAACACCAGCCCGTGGATCGGAACCGGAGCCGACGGTTTCCAGACGACCTTCCTGCGCTACGACAAGTCGGGAGGCACCACGGTTGGGCAGGCGCACTCCTACATCTTCCAGACGCTCGCCGACCTCGGGCTGATCGGACTCGCGATCAGCCTCGTGCTCGCGGCCGCATGGTTCCTCGCCGCGAAGGCGACCGTCGGGCCGTTCCGCCGCTGCGAGGGTAAAGCCGACACCGCCGAGCGAATCGGACTGCTGACGATGGTCACCTGCGTCGTCATCTTCACCGCCCACAGCACGATCGACTGGACGTGGTTCGTGCCCGGCGTCACCCTGATCGCGCTGCTCTGCGCCGGCTGGGTCGCCGGACGAGGACCGCATGGCGCAGTCCTCGCGCTCGGTCGCCCAGACGCCGCGGTGCTAAGCGATCGTCGGCGCGGCGTGCTTGCCGGCGCCGCGGTCGTGCTGGCGCTCCTCGTCGCGTGGTCACAGTGGCAGCCGCTCCGCTCGCAGGACAGCTCGAACACCGCGCTGACCGCGCTTTTCAACGGTGAGGCGACCTCTGGAGCAGCGGCAGTTGCGGACTTCAAGACCGCCGAAGCGGATGCCGAGCGCGCGATCTCTGAGAATCCGCTCGACTACACGCCGCTCGTGTGGCTGGCCGATGCAGAGGCCGATCTGCACCACCTGAAGCAGGGTTACGCGACGATCGTGCGAGCGGTGCGGCTCCAGCCGTCAAACCCACAGACGTGGTACCAACTCGCCCAGTTCGACGCGTACCAGTTGGGTGCCCCGAAGGCCGCGCTCAGCGTCCTGTCGCGATCTCTGTTCCTCTACCCGGAGTCCTCGAGCGACGACGCGCTCTACCTCCAGCTGCTCGGGGCCGTCAACTCGGCTACCACGCGCGCCGCCGTTAAGCCCGCAGCGCATCACGCGAGCGGTTCGCACTGACCCGGTCCCACTCGCCGTCGGTCATCACGTAGACCACGTGATCGATGATGCGCGGGCCGATCCGTTCAGCGGCTCGGACTATGCCCTCCTCGCGGAAGCTGAGCCGCTCGGGAATCGCCCGGCTGCGTCGATTCTCCACTCCCGCGCGAATCTCGACACGCGCCAGTCGAAGAACCCCAAACGCGTGATCGACGAGCGCACTTGCGGCCAGGGTCATCGTGCCGGCCCCCTGATGGTCCTCGGCAAGCCAGTAGCCGATGCTCGTCGAGCGGCGCGTCCAGTCGATGCGGTGGAAGCCGGCGACGCCGATGATCTGCTCGCCGTCCAGGATCGCCATCTGCATGCCGCGGTTCTCGGCGAGCTGCCGGCGCGCGGTGCCGATGAACGCGACCGAGTCGGCCGCGCTTCGCGTCTGCCCGACAAACGGCATCCAGCGCGCGAGGTAGGCGCGGTTCGCATCGATTAGCCGGTATAGCTCGTCCGCATCCGCGTTCTCGAGCAAGCGCATCCAGCGGTCGTCTGAAAGCTCAAAACAAGGCATGCGTTCAGTATTGCGCTCGCTGGTAGTGAGGGGCGCAGCTCGCTCGCGATTGACCAGCATTAGCTGGACCGCGCGGTTGCCAACAGCAAACTCTTTCGCGACGTGATGTCCAGCTCGCTGAACTCGGACACGGCGAGTGTCGTGCGCAGCGTGTGAGACGTGAAGAAGCGGACGTGGTCGCTGCGGGGGTTGAAGGTGGTCTCGAAGGCGCTGCGGCTGATACCGACGTGGAGGCGCTTCACCGGGCCGTGGTCTGGGGTTGAGACGATCAGCTGGCCTTCCGGTCGGAGGACCCGGTGAACCTCGGCGAGCAGTCCGAGGACGTCCTGGACGTGCTCGAGAACCTCGCCCGCCCAAACGGCATCGAACGAGCCCACGTCAAACGGCAGCTCCTCGCCGTTCTGCACAAACTCGATGCCTGGATGCCGTTCGCGCGCGCGGCGCAGCGCCTCTTTGGCAACGTCGCAGCCAGTCACCTGAGCTCCATGCTCGTCCAGCGCCGCCGCGAAATCACCGAGACCGCACCCAAGATCAAGAACG
>DATAJI010000071.1:0-5227 GCA_036262195.1 Solirubrobacteraceae bacterium | reverse complement strand
GCACTCGCGAGGCGATCGTCCACGAGCGACCGGGGATCACGCGCGACCGCAAGGAGCTTGACTGCGAGTGGAACGGCCGAGCGTTTACGCTGATCGACACCGGCGGCGTCGACTTCGCCGACGACGATCCGCTCGCCGGCTCGATCCGCGACCAGGCGCGGGCGGGCCTCGCAGACGCGGACGTCGCGATGCTCGTCGTCGACGCGCGCGCCGGCTGCCGCGCGGGTGACGATGAGATCGCCGACCTGCTGCGGCGCTCCGGACAGCCGACGCTGGTCGCCGCGAACAAGTGCGACACGGCGCTCGACATGACCCTTGCAGCCGAATTCCATCGGCTCGGGCTGGGCGAGCCCGTCGCTGTCTCGGCGGCGCAGGGCCTCGGGACCGGCGATCTTCTCGATCGCCTGGTCGAGTTGCTGCCCGACGAAGCGGCGGACGGCGAGAGCGCCGACGACACGATCCGCCTCGCGGTGATCGGACGCCCGAACGTCGGCAAGTCCTCGCTCGTCAACCGCTTCGTCGGTGAGCAGCGCGTGATCGTCTCGGAGATTGCCGGGACGACGCGCGACGCGATCGACCTGCCGCTCGAGGTCGACGGCCGCCGGCTCGTGATCGTCGACACAGCCGGTATGCGCCGACAGTCGAAGGTCGCGGAATCGGTCGAGTACTACACGACGCTTCGCTCGCAGCGCGCAGCCGAGCGCGCCGACGTGGCGCTGGTCGTCTGTGATGCCGGCGACGGCGTCACCGCGCAGGACCTGCGGATCGCCGAGCTCGCGATGAGGACCAACTGCGCGACGCTGCTCGTGCTGAACAAGTGGGACGAGCACCCGGAGACGCTCGACCTCGATTACGAGCGCGCCCGCGTTGGTGAGAAGCTGCGCCAGCGCCCGCGGGTGCTCACCGCGTCCGCGCTGAGCGGACGCAACGTGTCGCGCCTGCTCGACGAGACGATCGCGCTCGGCGACCGTCGCGCGGCGCGGATCCCGACGCCGGAGCTGAACCGCTTCCTCTCCGACGCCGTCCAGGCGCGCCAGCCGCCAGCCAAGCAGGGCCACCGTCTGAAGCTGCTCTACCTCACGCAGATCGGCACGAGCCCGCCACGCTTCGCGCTCCAGGTCAACTCGCGCTCGCGCGTCACGCGCGACTACGCCTACTTCATCGAGAACCGGATGCGCGCGCGTTACGCGCTCGACGGTGTGCCGCTGATCCTCGACTTCGTCGAGCGAGGGCAGCGCCGCTCGGAGCGCCGCTAATGCCGCAAGTTGGCTCCGCTAAGGTGTGCGCTCGTTTCTTCCGATCCTGCGAGGGTGTCGCCTGTGAATGAGCAAGCCGAGTCGGAGTTCCTTTTCACGTCGGAATCAGTGACCGAGGGCCATCCCGACAAGATCGCCGACCAGATCTCCGACGGCGTGCTGGATGCCGTCCTGACCGACGATCCCGCCGGCCGCGTAGCCTGCGAGACGCTCGTCAACACCGGCTTGATCGTCGTCTCGGGCGAGATCTCCACCAGTACCTACGTCGACATCCCCGAGATCGCGCGCGGAACGGTGCGCCGGATCGGCTACGACGATGCGACCTACGGTTTCGACGCGAACACCTGCGCCGTGATCAACACCATCGATCGCCAGTCGCCGGACATCGCCCAGGGCGTCGACAGCGCCTACGAGGCGCGCAATAAACGCTCGGAGGACCACCTGGATGCCTCCGGTGCTGGCGATCAGGGAATGATGTTCGGCTACGCGACGCGCGAGACCGAGGCTCTGATGCCGCTGCCGATCTGGGTCGCGCACCGGCTGGCCGAGCGTCTGGCGGCGGTGCGCAAGAGCGGCGAGATCCCCTACCTGCGCCCCGACGGCAAGACGCAGGTCACGGTCCGCTACCGCGACGGGCAGCCCGTGGCGATCGAGAAGCTGCTGATCTCCACGCAGCACGCCGACGGGATCGACTGCGAGAAGACGATCAAGCCCGACCTCTGGGAGCACGTCGTGCGCCCGGTGCTGCCGGAAGGCCTGTTCGACGAGAACGAGCTGCGCCGCGAGTTCCTCGTCAACCCGACCGGGCGATTCGTGATCGGCGGCCCGATGGGCGACTGCGGCCTCACCGGTCGCAAGATCATCGTCGACACCTACGGTGGCATGGCGCGCCACGGGGGCGGCGCATTCAGCGGCAAGGATCCCTCGAAGGTCGATCGCTCCGCCGCCTACGCCGCCCGCTGGGTGGCGAAGAACATCGTCGCGGCCGGGATCGCCGATCGCGTCGAGGTGCAGGTCGCATACGCGATCGGCGTTGCGCGACCGGTATCGGTGATGGTTGAGACGTTCGGGACGGGCCGCGTGCCGCGCTGGCGCATCGCTGAGCTGATCGACGAGCACTTCGACCTTCGTCCCGCGGCCTTCCGCGAGGAGCTCCGCCTGCACCGCCCGATCTACCAGAAGACCGCCGCCTACGGCCACTTCGGCCGCGAGGACCCGGACTTCACCTGGGAGCAGACGAACAAGGCCGACGCGCTGCGCGAGGCGGCCGGGCTGTCGGTCGCGGTCGCCTGAGCGAACGAGCGACGACGAGCTTGCAAGACCGCCGTGACCGAGCGAGTTTGGTAGCGTCGCGCCGCATGCGGAGGGTCGGGTTGCTCGTCGCCATCACGGCGTCGCTGGTTACTGCGGCCTCGGCCGTCGCTGCTGGCGCCCCGTTCCCCGCTGCCGCGCCGGTCGTCGGCGCCGACGGAGCGGTGCTCGCGGTGCAGGCGAACGCCAAGGACATCCACGGCTCCCTGAATGCCGTCGTCGCCGGCGTCCAGTGGTCGGTCAGCGGCACGATCTCGATCTACGTTCCTGGCGAGACGGTGTCCGTCGCCGTCTACCGGGACAGTGTTCTCGCGACGACCCAGACCGTCCCGATCGAAGCTGCTGCGAGCGGCAGTGGCGGCGCGTTCACGGCCTCGTTCGTCCTCAACGGCAGCGGTGATCTGACCGTGCAGGCGACGCACGCGCTCACGCCGGCGCAGGAGCTGCTTGTGTCGGACCCGCTGTATCTGAGTCTCGCTCGCTCAGACGTGCGGGCCGGGCAACGCGGTCTCGCGGTGCGGGTCCTCCAGGCGGAGCTCCGCCACGGTCACTTCATCGTCGGGCGTCCGGGTGTGTACGACGCACGGACGCAGCGCGCCGTGCTCGCTTTCCGCAAGCTCGCCGACATGCCGCGGACGATGGTCGCCGACCGAGCGGTGTTCAAGGGGCTCGCTGAAGGACGCGGTAAGTTCAAGGTGCGCTACCCCGACCAGGGACGCCACGCCGAGGGCGACCTCACACACCAGGTGCTGGCCCTGATCGGTCCTCACGGCCGGGTCGAGCGTCTCTACCCAATGAGCTCTGGCAAGCCGTCGACGCCGACGCAGCCTGGCTTGTTCAGGGTCTGGCTGCGCGAACCGGGGGTCAACAACGACGACATGGTCGACTCGAGCTTTTTCAACGGGGGCGACGCGATCCACGGCTACAACCCCGACCCGCCCTACGCCGCGAGTCACGGCTGCCTGCGGGTACCGGTTCCGGACGCGCTCAACATCTACGACTGGATCGGCGGCACCGGCGTGCCGGTTGACGTGTACTACCGCGGCCAAACCCCTTAGGGCGTCCGCGCGAGCGCTGGCCCGCTTGCGCCGCGACGACCGCAACCGACGCTAGGCTCGACTGACAGTGGCCGCGATCGCCCAGGTCGAGCCGCTCACGAGCGCGCGAGCGCTCAGTGGGCCGTTCGACTACGCCCTCCCAGAGGATCTCCGCGCGAGCGTGCGGATCGGCTCGCTGCTCATGGTGCCGTTCGGGCGACAGGAGCTGCTCGGCGTGGTCGTCGGCCTTGCCGAGCGAAGCGAGCTCGCCGCCGAGCGGTTGCGCGCGCCGCGGAGCGCGGTCAACGCTGACGTGCCACGCGATCTCGTCGAGTTGGCGGGCTGGGTCGCCTCGGAATACTGCTCGACAACCGCGCGAGCGCTCGCGCTCGTGCTACCGCCCGAGGCCGGCCGGGGCAATCGCGAGCTCAGGCGACTGGTCGGCGCGATCACGGACGCTGGAGCGGCCGCGCTCGGCGGCGCCGCTCGGCTGACGGCGGGGCAGCGCACGTTGCTCGAGCGCTTGACGGCGGCCGGGCCGGCGCCGGCCAGCGCGCTCGGGGTGGACCACGGCACGCTACGGCGGCTCGAGGGGCGCGGCCTCGTGGCGTTGACCTCGCAGTCCGTCCGACGCGCGCCGGAGCACCCATCGGTCGGCGCGACGCGCGAGGTCGCGGTCATGCTGAACACGAGCCAGCAGGCCGCCATCGAGAGGGCTCGTAGCGCGATCGCTGCGCGAGAGCCCGCGTCGTTCCTTTTGTTCGGCGTGACCGGCTCCGGCAAGACCGAGGTCTATCTGCAAGCAGCGGCGAGCGCGCTCGCGCATCGGCGCGGCGTGATCGTGCTCGTGCCGGAGATCGGCCTGACGCCGCAGACGGTGTCGCGCTTCGTCGAGCGCTTCGGTGACACCGTCGCCGTCCTGCACTCCCGCCTGTCGGCCGGGGAGCGCCACGACGAGTGGCTGCGCCTGCGCCGCGGCGAGGCACGGATCTGCGTCGGCCCGCGCTCCGCGGTCTTCGCTCCGATCGACGACCTCGGGCTGATCGTCGTCGACGAGGAGCACGATTCCTCCTACAAGCATGAGGGCGATCCCCGCTACGACGCGCGTCACGTAGCCGCCCGCCGAGCCGAGCTGGCGGGCGCGTTGCTGCTCGCGGGCAGCGCGACGCCGCGACCAGAGAGTTTCGCGACGCTGCCCCGGCTCGAGCTTCCGACCCGCGCCGATGGCGGCGGCCTGCCAAAGGTCGAGGTCGTCGACATGCGCGCCGCGCCCGGCGCTCTGCACGAACGCACGGCGCAGGCGCTCGGAGAGCTGCGCCGCTCCGGCGGCAAAGGGATCGTGCTGCTGAACCGCCGCGGCTGGTCGAACTTCCTCTCCTGCCGGCAGTGCGGCAAGGTCTGGGGGTGTCCGGACTGCGACGTCGCGCTGGTGCTCCACCAAGCTGAGCGCGCGATCGCCTGCCACCACTGCGGCCATCGCCAGCGCCTGCCGGAGCGATGCGACGCCTGCGGCTCCACCGCGCTGGCGCGCCATGGCCTCGGCACCGAGCGGCTCGAGCATGAGCTGACGCGCGCACTCGGCGGCGAGGACTTCCCGCTGTTCCGACTCGATGCCGACGTTGC
>DATAJI010000070.1:0-3761 GCA_036262195.1 Solirubrobacteraceae bacterium | reverse complement strand
GGCCAGTCCTCCTCCAGCAGCCGACCGTTGAAGTCGCTTGGAATCGAGTCGAGCTGGTGCTCGTCAAGAGCCCACGGCGCGCTCGCTCGCTCGTAGCCCCCCATCACGAGGCCTGCCCCCTCCTCCCGGAAGTACACGAGCAGATCGCGACGAACTCGCGCTTGCGCGTGCCGGCGATGGATGAGATCACGGTAACCCGACTCGTCAACGGACCGGAGGCGTTTACACCAGACAACGAGTTCTGTCTCGGCGAGACTGAGGTGGCCGGCCTGTTCGTCGCTGCCGGGTTCTGCGCACATGGCCTGGCTGGAGCGGGCGGAGTCGGCAAGGCGATGGCCGAGTGGATCGTCGCCGGCGAGCCATCGCTCGACCTCTGGCACATGGACATCCGGCGCTTCGGCCCGCACTACCGCTCGCCGAGCTACACGCTGAAGCGGACCAAGGAGGTCTACGAGACCTACTACGACATTCGCTACCCCGGGCACGAGCGCGAAGCCGGCAGGCCGCTACGGGTCTCCCCGGCATACGCCTGGCACTGCGACCACCGTGCGGTGTTCGGCGAGAAGAGCGGCTGGGAGCGCGTCAACTGGTATGAGCGCAACGCGCCTCATGGTGACGAGTCGCTGCGACCGCGCGGCTGGGCGGGAATGCTCTGGTCGCCGGCGATCGGTGCCGAACATCGCGCAGCGCGAGAGGCCGCGGCCCTGTTCGACGAGTCCTCGTTCGCCAAGATCGAGCTCGATGGTCCCGGTGCGGCCGGGTTGCTCGAACGGCTCTGCGACAACCGCGTCGCACGCGGGGTTGGGCAGATCACCTACACGCAGATGCTGAACAGCCGCGGCGGAATCGAGTGCGACTTCACCGTGTCGAGGCTCGACGAGGAGCGCTTCCTGATCGTCACCGGGACGGCGTTCGGCAACCACGACCGCGGCTGGATCGCTCGCCACCTGCCAAGCGACGGATCGGTCCGCCTGCTCGATGTGACAGCAAGCTGGGCGTGCTTCGGGCTGTGGGGCCCGCGCGCGCGGGAGATCCTTGCGCCGCTGACGAATGATTCGCTCGACTTCAACTACATGCGCCTGCGCGAGATCACGGTCGGCGATGTGCCTGTCCGAGCGCTGCGTGTGACGTTCGTCGGCGAGCTCGGCTGGGCGCCCTACTGCCCGACCGAGTACGGCGCGACGC
Source organism: Solirubrobacteraceae bacterium (assembly GCA_036262195.1). GTDB lineage: Bacteria > Actinomycetota > Thermoleophilia > Solirubrobacterales > Solirubrobacteraceae > Palsa-513. The sequence continues at coordinate 2,576 of DATAJI010000070.1, read as the reverse complement.
TGTGGACTGCGCTGTGGGAGGCCGGAGCGCCGCACGGACTGATTGCCGGCGGCTACCGCGCGATCGACTCCTTGCGGCTGGAGAAGGGCTACCGGGTCTGGGCCACCGACATCACCTCAGATGACACTCCGCTCGAAGCCGGCCTCGAGTTCTGCGTGCGCGACGACAAGGAGTTCGTCGGCTCGAGCGCGCTCCGCGAGCCGCAGCGGCGGCTCCGTGCGATCACACTTGAAGATCCACGAGCCGTCGCGCTCGGCAATGAGCCGGTCCGTATCGAAGGCCAGACGGTCGGACGCGTGACGAGCGGCGGTTATGGCTACACGGTCGAACGCTCGATCGCATACGCGTATGTGCCGGCGGCGCACGCCGAGGGAACCCCCGTCGAGATCAACGTGTTTGGCGAGTGGGTCGCCGGCGAGATCGTGCGCGAGCCGCTATTCGATCCCGAGTCGGCGCGGATACGATGAGCGACCGATGACGGGGACCGTGATGCTCGCGAGCGCCGTCGTGGTGCTTGCGGTCTTCCTCGCGGTCTGGCTCGCCAGCCTGCCGCTGCGCGACGCCTCGATCGTCGACCGGTTTTGGGGCCTTGGCTTCGTTGCCGTGGCGTGGACGGGCGTGGCGTTTGGCCACGGCTGTGAGGGCCGCCGCCTGCTGCTCGCCGGTCTCGTAACCGTCTGGGGGGTGCGACTCGCGATCCACATCACGCGGCGCAACTACGGCACCGGCGAGGACCGCCGCTACGTCGTGATGCGCGAGCAAGACGGCGACCGGTTCTGGCTGACGAGCGCCTACCGCGTGTTCCTCCTACAGGCCGTCGTGCTCTGGGTCATCTCGCTCCCGCTGGAGGCCGGCGACTCGCTTGGCGGCGGGCGACGACTGGGCGTGGTCGACATCGTCGGAGCCGCCATCTGGCTCGTCGGGTTCGCCTTTGAGGCGCTCGGCGACTACCAGCTGGATCGCTTCAAAGCCGATCCCCAGAACCGCGGCAACGTGATGGATCGAGGCCTTTGGCGCTATACGCGCCATCCCAACTACTTCGGCGACGCGACGCTCTGGTGGGGTCTCGGGATCGTGGGCCTCGGCGCCGGCCTCGGCGCGGCTTGGGGGCTGGCCGGCTCGGTCCTCGACACGCTGATCCTGACGCGCGTCAGCGGCAAGCCGATACTCGAGAAGGACATCGAGGAGCGGCGTCCGGGCTACCGCGCCTACATCGAGCAGACGAGCGGGTTCTTTCCGCTGCCGCCAAAGCGCCGCTGACCGGCTTCAGCGTCGCTTATTCCGCTCTTCCAACCACTTAGCGGCTACTTAACACTCTAGGCGCACACTGGATGTGCCTATGGAGAACAAAACGGCACCCCAGCAGCCCCGGCGACCACCGCTTCGACGCTTGCTCGCTGCCGCACTTTCGGGTGGTCTCGGGGTCTTTGCGTTCACGCTCGACGCGCCGCTCGTCACGAAGCCGGTCGCGCAAGCCCCGCCCACGAGCATCAGCTCGGGCGACCGGCCGAACAGCTGAACAAGCCTGTCCGCGGCGCCAGCTCGGTCGGCTAGCATTGGCCGCCCGCCCTCTTAGCTCAGCTGGTAGAGCACTTCCATGGTAAGGAAGGGGTCATCGGTTCGAGTCCGATAGAGGGCTTGGTGGGGCACGCGCAAACGCCCACCAACACTGGTCGATCGAGGGTTGGGACCGGAGCGTGGGTGTCCGCCAGATGTCCGCCGCCAGGACACGCCACGGACACGGCGCGGACACCGTTGCTCGTCACGACGCGCGGCGGAAGTCGCTTCGGCCCAACCTCTCTGTTGTTCGGGAATGTCCCTCAAGCGCGAGGCATCTCGGCCTGCTTCGGTCGAGCCACACCCAAGCGACCCATCCGTTTCCACAGGCCGCGACGGGTCCACGGCGCTCAGCGGGCGCCTCGTGGACTTGTATCCGTCGCGGCAGTAAACTACTGCCAGCATGGATATAGGTTCTCTGTTTCCCGCTGGCCCAATTCTGTCCGAGGATCGTCAAATCGGGCGGGGCCCAGCGATCGAAGCGCTCACGGACAAACTGATGGCTGGCGACATCGTGCGCGTCTTCGATCGTCGCCGCTGGGGCAAGAGTAGCGCCGCCCGAGCGGCCATCGCGCGCCTCGCAACGGAAGGCCTGGTGGCTCTGCGCCTGCCACTCGACGAGTACCCCACATCCGCAGCCGCCGCGGCGTACCTCGCAAACGCGTTTGCGCCAGCTGGCGAGGGAGCAGCCACCGCTGCGCGCACAAGCGCGAGTCGCCTCGGCGGGATCCTCGGGCGCGCCGGCCAGGCGGTCGACAACACCGAACTCGCAGCGGTTGGCGGGCTGCTCGCGGGGCTTGCGCCCGAGTCATTGACTATGCGCGCCGTGCTTGAACGGGTTCCCGACGAGTTGGAAAAGTCGGGTCGTCAGGCCGCGTTCGCGATAGACGAGGCTCACCTGATCGCAAAGTGGTCGAGAGATGACCGCGCTGCGCTGCGCGCATTCTTTGCGCGCGACGACCGTCGCACCGGGATTGTTCTCGCAAGCAGTGATCGCAAAGCCGAGCAGAAGCTCAAGA